>CAVEDG010000046.1:3392-10066 GCA_963614205.1 bacterium
GTGCACGCGGGATAGTTGGTGTCCATCCACGTGAAGTGCGACGGCGACCACACGAGCCCCGAGGCGGCGTCCACGCGGATGCCGTTCGGCGTGCCCGCCACGTAGTTCGCCACGATGTCCTCCGCCACGGCGCGGAACGCCTCTCCGTCTGTGCCGAGCGCGGCGAGCGTGCGGATGAACCAGAGCGGCGCATCCACCGTGTCGCGGTTGCCCGCCGTTTCGCCGTAGATGATGTTGGGCAGGGTGCCCTTCTCCTCGAAGCGCGCGAATGCCTCCACGATGTCGCGCGCCTCGCGGGCATAGCCGCCGGGAATCGCGCCCTGCAGGAAGATGAACGTGTCGCGGCCCCAGTCGAGGAACCACGGATAGCCCGCGATCACGGTCTTCACGTCGTCGCGCTTCACGATGAAGAGCTTCAGCGCGGCCGTGAGCGCCTCCGCCACCGGCAGCACGGGCGGCAGCAGCGCGTTCGGCGCCGCCGGCGCGGCGCCCGCCGTCTCGCCCGCGCGCACGTAGGCGGCGGAGAGCGTGGCGGTGGCGTCCGGCACGAGGTCGCATGAAATCCAGCCCGGCGAGTAGACGTCGCCGCAGTCGGCCTGGCCGCGCGCCGCCTCCTCGGCGTGGGAGACGCAGTAGCACCACGCGCCTTCCGCGTGGAACGCGCCGCCCGTCACGTCGAAGGCGAGACGCGCGGCCGCGCCGTAGGGCGCGAAGTCGAAGCCGCTCGCGCCGCGCACGGTGGTCGCCGTCGCGAAGGCCGTCTCCACCGCGCCGCGCGCCTTCGTCGTTTCGTGGAAGCTGCGCCATTCGAGGTCGGGACGGAACACGAGCGTGACGGGGGCGTCCACGTCGGGCAGATTGGAGACGAGCCGCCGCACGTGCAGATCGGCGCGCGGCGTGGCGCCGCCGCCCTGCGTGAGCCGGAAGCTGAGGCGCACCGTGCGCCCGCGCCCGCACGGCACCGTGAAGAGCCATTCGGCCGCGCGCCCCGCGGGATCGGCGCGGAAGGAGTCGAGGCAGTCGGCGTTCACCTCGTGCGAGTAGCCCTCGAACTGCAGCCAGGCGCGGCAGCGCGTCCAGAGCACGAGGCGGTCTGCGGGCACGTTCGGATTGGGATTCGCGGCGAAGAGCGCGTCATACTGGCTACGCACTTCGCCCCAGGCGAGCTTTACGCGGCTGGCGCTGCCCGCGCCGTCCGAGAGCACCGTCTCGTAGAGGCCGCCGGGCGCGGCGAGGTTGCGCCGCACCTCCGCGCCGGTGAAGAGCGTCTTGACGCGCGCGAGCGCGGCGGGGGGCGTCTGGTGGATTCGCGCCGCGCAGCGGTGGATGCCGCCGGGCGCGTAGAGGGAGAGGATGAGGGTGCGCGCCTCGGTGCGCGTGCCGTCGCCCGCGTAGGGCGGCAGCGCGAGCACGGCGGCGTTGTCCGCGCCGCTGCGCATGACGGCGAGCGTCTTCTCGCCGTCGTTGATCCGCGCGCGGAAGGCGTGCGGCGCCGTCACGCGCAGGGCGCAGCCCGCGGGCACGCACACTTCGCGCCGCAGGTCGTCGGGATAGCGCCAGTCGACGACGGGGCCCTCGAACGCGGCCGGAGCGGGCGCGGGCGCGAGCGCGGCGTTGGGCGCGGTGGTGAGCGCGCGCACTTCGCCCGGGCCCAGCCGCAGCGCGGCGTCCGCCACGTGCACGTGCGCGTCGGTGAGCAGGTCGGCGAAGTCGCCGTTGGCGGGGAACGCCGCGGCGTCCCACTGCGCCACCACGTCGCGCGCGCAGTCGAGGTTGGCGAGCACGAGCGTGCCGCCGCGCACGGCCGCGAGAAAATTGCCGGGGCCGCGCTCCACGAGCGCCACGTCGCCGTTGCCCGCGAAGTCGGGATGGCGCGCGAGCAGGCGGTTGAGTCGGCCGATGAAGGCCACGAGGTTTTCGGGCGCGCCCCAGTTGAGGTCGCTGCGGCCGTGCACGTCGATCTTCTCGGTGGCGTACCATTCCACGCCGTTGGTGATGCCCCACGCGCCCTGGTGGGAGAGCAGCGCGGCGAGCGCCACGCGCACGCGCGCCCAGGCGTGGCCGCGCTTGGCGAGGCGGTCGTTGTCGTGCGTCTCGGCGAAGTGCACGAGCGTGCCGAGCGACCGCGCGCGCTTCACCGCGCCCGGCAAATACCATTCGAACGCGCCGCGGTCTTCGGTCTGGAAGATCTCCGAATACGCCCAGTCGAGTCCGGCGCGGCCGAGCAGCGCGTCGGTCGCCTCGATCTTGCCGCCGAGCCCCTCGAGCAGAAACACGGTGTCGGGGTACTCGTCGCGCACGCGGGCGACGATGTACTTCCACGTCTCCTCGGGGATCATGTAGCCCGCGTCGCAGCGGAAGCCGTCCACGCCGTTGCGCACCCAGAAGAGGAACACGTTGGCCATGTAGGCGCGCAGCTCGGGATGCGCGTAGTCGAGCTCCACGAGGTCGGCCCACGTCACGCCCCAGGCGCCGGGCGAGTGGAAGCGGCCGTCGGGCTCGTGGCGGAACCAGTCGGGATGGTGCGTCTGCAGCGCGGAGGCCCAGCCTGTGTGGTTCGCGGGCAGATCCACGAAGAGGCGGCCGCCGCGCGCGTGCACGGCGCCGATGAGCTCGCGGAACTGGTCGAGCGGCGTGGCCGTCTCGTCGAACTCCGCCATCGCGGGATCGACGCTGAAGAAGTCCGTGGCGGCGAAGGGGCAGCCATACTCGCCCATCACGCCGTAGGTGGTGGGCACGGGGAAGACGGGCAGCGTCTGGATGATGCGGAAGCCCATTTCGCCCATGATGAGGTCGAGCCGGCGCGCCACTTCGCGGAAGCTGCCGAACTGGCGCGGGAACACGGTGTAGATCGCGTTGCCGCCGCGCGTCTCGGCGGGCTCGACCTTGACGGAGAAGTTGCCGCCGCGCGGCCATTCCGGCACGCCGCCGCCCGCGGGGAAGAAGCAGCACTTGCCCTTGAACACGCCCACTTCGGCGAGCGGCACCTCGGCGCGCCACACGCCGGGCGACGTCTCGCGCATCGGGATGTCGCGCCAGGCGCGCTCGAGCGGCGTCACGCCGCGGTCGTTCCGGTCGATCGTCTCGCGCCGCGCCACGGCCGCGCCGCCGATCTCCGTGCGGAACACGGCCCGCCCCGCGCGCGGCGCGTCAAGCGTCAGCGTCACGGCCAAGGTGTCGCCCACCCAGCGCAGGTGGCGTGAATCGCATTCGGGGGACTGGACCATGACGCGGCGTTCTCCCTTCCGTCCTTATCGGTGTGCGTGGAAGAACTTGCGCATTTCGTCGGCGGTCGTGCAGCGCACGAGGTCGTCGACCGCGTTGTTCGCGTGCAGCACGCGGCTGATGTACGCCATCACCTGCAGATACGGCAGCTGCGCGGACTCCGGCACGAGCGTGAGCACGATCACCTGGATGCGCGAGTGGTCGATCGTCTCGTAGTCCGGAATCACGCCGTTTTCGTTGGACGAGTTGTCCACGAGCGCGATCGCGCCCACGATGTGGTTCACGCCGTCCGTGCGCCCGTGCGGCACGGCGATGCCGTGGTCGAGTCCGGTGGGCATGGCCTCTTCGCGCGCGAAGACGGCGTTCTTGACGGCCTGCACGTCCGTGACGTTCTTCGGGAACTCGGCCGCCACGGCGTCGATCATCTTCTCGATGGCCTCCTGCTTGGAGGTGGCCTTGAACTGCGGCAGCATGGCGAAGTGCTGCACGTAGCGCAGGGCGAGGGAGAGGCCGCCCTTGACGGTGGCGTCGCTCTTGTTGATGAGCTCCTCCATTCTCTTGCGTTCCTGCATGGGCTTGGAGAGCGACTTGGCGAGGTCGTTCATCTGGCTGACCACTTCCGCCCAGGCCGTGACCACGATGGCCTCCTCGGAGGGCGTGCACGTGACCTCGATCACGTTCTTGTCGCGCTTGATGGAAAGCTCCATTGCGTCGAGCGCCACTTCCCAGATGCTGTCCTCCTTCGAGAGCAGCGAGGTGAAGAAGCCTTCGGCGCGGAACTCGTGGATGAGCTTCTCGAGCATGAGCTCGGCGATGTCGGGCGAGGAGAGCGTGAAGGTGACCGGCCGCGAGTTGTCGTGGTTCGGCTTCGGGTGGCGCACGCCGCGCTTCTTCGGCGCGAAGAGGCCCACGAGCGCGGGCGGCGCGACCACGGTCGTCACGAGCGTCATGAGGATGCCGATGCCGAAGATCTCCTGCGTGAGGAAGCCGCTGGAGAGACCGAGGCCGGCCACGATCAGGGCCACTTCGCCACGCGGCACCATGCCCGCGCCCACGCGGAGGCCGCCGAGCAGGTTGAAGCCGCAGCAGAGGGAGGGAACCATGCAGCCGAGCACCTTCGCGAACACGGCGAGCACGGTGTAGATCGCGCCGAAGACGAGCACGGGCTTCGAGCAGAGCGCGGAAATGTCCACCATCATGCCCATCGAGCAGAAGAAGATCGGCACAAGGAAGGTGTAGACGGGCGTGAGCATGTCCTGGATCGGATGCTTGAGGTCGGTGCGCGAGAGGGCGAGACCCATCACGTACGCGCCGATGATCATGGCAAGGCCCATGAATTCGAAGAAGCCCGCGAGCACGAGCGCGAGGCCAAACGCCATCGTGGCGATCACCACGGGGCTCTTGAACACGCTCTTCAGGAACTTCGCGATGTAGCGCGCCGCGAGCAGCCCGATCGCCGTGGCGCCGAGCCACACGCCGAACGCCTTGAGCGCCACGAGGCCGATCGCGCCCCAGTCCATCGCGCCGCCCGCGCCGCCGGCCTTCGCCGCCGCGTGGTTCGCCACGATGATGCCGTTGCCGATCGCGAGCACGATCAGGCCGAGCACGTCGTCGATCACGGCGCCCGCCATGATTGTCACGCCCTCCTCCGAATCCATCTGCTTCTTCTCGGAGAGGATGCGCGCCGTGATGCCCACCGAGGTCGCCGTGGACATGATGCCCATGTAGAGCGGGGCCTCCTTCGTCATCGCCTCCGCGAGCGGCAGCCCCTGCAGATACGTGAAGTGGTCGAAGAAGTGCGGTAGCAGGTACACCGCGCAGAGGTCGCCGAAGAGGAACGACACGATCACGCCGCCGAGGCCGACCATCAGGCCCACAAACGAGTAGCGGATGAACAGCTTCAGGTTCGTCTCGAGGCCGGAGAGGAACAGCAGGATCACGGAGGCCAGCGTGGCGATGCCGTAGAGCGCGGGGCTTGTGGCGTCGAACATCACGCCGCCGCCGGCCATCGTGCCGAACATCTCCTTCACCGGCGCCGCCGCGCCGTCGGCCAGATACGCTGCGCCGTTGAGCAGCTTCAGCGCGCCGCCGTTGAAGAGGCCGTGCTTGAAGATGCCGTCGCCGAACCCGATGCCGCCCAGCGCCCACGGGCCGATCACGATGCCCGCGGCGAGCTCGCCGAGGATGGACGGCAGATTGACGAGCGAGGCCACCATGCCTCCCAGTTTCGCCGCGAAGATGATGATGCCGATCTGCAGCACCAGGAACATCATCTCCTCCACGCGGGGCATTCCAAAGTTCGGATATGCCGGGTTTTCGCCCGCGAACAGCGTCGCGGCGAACACGAGCCCAAGACTCAACAGCAGAAGTTTGCGTTTCATGATGAAATCTAGTATAGCATAGCCGCCGCCGCCGTGCAAAGCGGGAAATCTGCGAAAAAGTGCGCCCCTTTTTGAACCCCACCCCCTTCCGCCGCATTTTGAAATGGGTTGGTCTTGTTCGCGGCTCGTTCCTCGCCGCGAACAAGACCAACCCGCATGAGGGGTACGGCTTCGCCTAGGGGTTGCCCTTACCCTCTAACCCGATCGTTATCCGTTAGCCCTTGCCCATAAAATCATGCAAATGAACGTTCACGTGCGTAGAGCGGGCGGCGACTAACCTTTAACCGTTAGTCCTAATCTTTAACTTTTAACCTTTAACCTTTAACCGTTAGTCCTAATCTTTAACTTTTAACCTTTAACCTTTAACTTTTAACTTCTCTTGCCTGTTGATAACCGGTTGTTGATAACCAGTTGACAACGTGTTGCCAAAAGCGGATATTTCGCGCTTGAATATCGCGCTCACATTCGCAAACCCCCGTAAATAAAGGGCAAAACGCAGATTTCTCCCTCTTCGACTGTCGCATAACCCACAATCCCGCCCAGGGGGAGAAGTTGTGGATAAAGTTAAAAGTTAAAGGTTAAAAATTAAAAGTTAGAGGGTAGTGCCCGATCAGCCTTTAAGGCCCATCGGGCATTCTGCGGGAGAGGCGCAGGCCCGAAAAGGAAAGGATCCGGAAGAGCCCGAAGGAGGAGACTCGGCGCAGAGTTTTGCTGTGCCCCGCGCCGTCGGGGCACACCGAAAGCAACCGAGCCGAAACGGCGCAGCGCACCCTTCCGGCGCCTATCGGGGCTCTGGTGGTTAAAGCGCTCACGCACCGTGCAGCGCCCCGTTGGCCGCCGCCCCGTGAAAGATCCGCGCCCAAAATACGCGCAGCCAACGGACCCGGGCACACTTCTTTCACCTTCTGCCGCCTGTGGGAGGAGCGCTCACGCACCGTGCAGGGCTCTTCTCCGGCCAACGAGGCGTTGCACCGTGCGTGAGCCCTTCTCCCGCCAACGGGGCGATGCGCGGTGCGTGGGCGCTTCCGCCGTCAGAGCCCCGATCGGCGCCGGAAGGGAGCGCAGCGC
>CAVEDG010000047.1:0-9935 GCA_963614205.1 bacterium
TCCAGCCGTTCATGCTCGCGAGCTCGCTCATCCTCGCGCAGGCGCAGCGCCTCTTCCGCAAGCTGTGCCCGTTCTGCAAGAAGCCGATCGACGTGGACGCCGAGCTGCTCGCGGTGAACAAGGTCGATCCCAAGCCGTTCGAGGGCGTGCAGATCTTCGGCCCGGGCGGCTGCCCGAAGTGCCGCAACACGGGCTACAAGGGGCGCGGCGCGTTCATGGAAGTGCTGCCCATCTCGCCGAAGGTGCGCGCGCTCATCGAGAAGGGCGGCAACGCGGAGGAACTCAAGAAGATCGCGCTCGAGGAAGGCATGGTCACGCTGAAGGAGGCGGGCATGCGCAAGGTGCGCGCGGGCGTGACGTCGCTCACGGCCGCCTTCGAGGTCACGGGCGGCGAGTAGGGCGCGAAAACGACATTCAGGAGACGACGACATCATGGCGGAGATACGGAAAGTCAAGGGCGCGAAGAAGCTCGTGGGCACGGAGGTCATTCCGTTCACGCGGCAGCTCGCGTCGATGCTCGCGGCGGGCATGACGATTCTCTCGGCGATCCAGACGCTGGCGGAACAGTGCTCGAACCCGGAGTTCAAGAAGGTGCTCGACCGGCTGTGCGAGGTGATCGAGGGCGGCGCGCCGCTCTCCACGGGCCTCGCGGAATATCCGCAGCTCTTCGACGACATGTACGTGAACATGGTGCTCGCGGGCGAACAGTCCGGCGAATTCGCGGGCATCATGCGCCGCCTCGCGGGCATCCTCGGGTCGTCGGCGCGTCTGAAGAAGAAGGTCAAGAGCGCCATGACGTACCCCACGGTGATCATCTCGATCGCGCTGCTCATGGCCGCCGGCCTCATCCAGTTCGTCGTGCCAATCTTCGCGGAGATGTTCAGCGGCTTCGGCAAGGAACTGCCCTGGCTCACGCAGCAGCTCGTGAACATCTCCGACTTCGTGAAGGCCTGGTGGTGGCTCATCGGCGGCGTGGCCGTCGCCGCCTGGTGGATGTTCAAGCGCTGGAAGTCCACGCGCCTCGGACACCTGAAGTGGGACGAGTTCAAGCTCAGGATCGCCGTGTTCGGGCCGCTCAACCAGAAGGTCGCCATCGGCCGCTTCTGCCGCCTGCTCGCGCAGATGATCGCCGCCGGCGTGCCCATCCTCAAGTCCCTTGAGGTCGTGGCCGGCTCGCTGGGCAACTTCGTGCTCGAGAACTCGGTGATGGACGCGCGCCTCGAGGTCGAGCAGGGCAACCAGCTCAGTCCCTCGCTCGAAGGCAAGCCCTACATGCCCGTCCTGATGATCCGCATGCTCGCGGCGGGCGAGAAGGCCGGCAAGGTCGAGGACATGCTCAACTCGGTGGCGGACGCCTACGACGAGGAGGTGGAGCTCATGCTCGCCACGCTCACCTCGCTCATGGAGCCGTTCCTGATGGTCTTCCTCGGCGTGGTCATCGGCACGATCGTGGCCGCCATGTTCCTGCCGATCTTCAACATGGGCTCGCTGGCGCAATAAAAAAGACGATGCTGGAGATTCGGAACATTTCGTTTTCATGGGGCGGCCGGCCGCTGTTGGAGGACGTGTCGTTCTCCGTGGCGCCGGGCGAGACGGTCGCGCTCGCGGGGGCGAACGGCGCGGGCAAGACCACGCTGCTCAAGATCCTCGTGGGGCTGTGCGTGCCGACCTCCGGCACCGTGTCGCTCGACGGCGTGGACGCCTTCCGCCAGTCGCTGCGCTTCCGCCGGATGCTGGGCTATCTGCCCGAGCGGCCGTGCGCCGACCCCGACCTGCGCGTGCGCGGCTATCTGCGCTACCGGGCGAATCTGCGCGGCGAGATGACGAAGAAGATCCGCCACCGCGTGGCGGAGGCGATGGAGCTGTGCGGGCTCGGCCCCTATGCGGAGACGCCGATCCAGGCGCTTTCTTTTGGTCTGCGCAAGCGCGTGGCGCTGGCCGACGCCGTGCTGCTGCGACCGCGCGTGCTCGTGCTCGACGATTTGCTCGCGGGGCTCGACCCCGCCACCCGCGCCTCCTTCGGGCGCATTGTCGCGGCCGTCTCCTCCTTCGCCTCCGTGATCGTGAGCGGCCATGAACTCGACGAGCTCGCGCAGTGGGCGCACCAGTTCTTCGTGCTCCGTGACGGCCGCGTGGTCGGCGCCAAGACGGCTGCCGGCGTGCGCACGCTCCTCGGCCTCACGCCCCCCGCGCCCGCCCTCCACCCCGTTCCCAAGGGAGGGCCGGCCTGATGCGCACGCTGCGGGTCATCGCCCGGCGCGCGTTCGGGCGCCTCTGGGCCTCGTCCACCACGTTCTTCGCGGCGGCGTGCTTCTACGCGCTGTCGGGCGGACTCTTCGCGTTCGTGCTTCTGCGCGGCGACGGCGGCACCACGCCCGTCGAGGCGTTGTGGGCCGTGTCGGCGATGCCGTTTCTGCCCGTGCTCGCGGCGCTGCTCACGATGCGCCTGCTGGCGGACGCGCGCGCGAGCGGCCGGCTCGAGCTTCTGCTCGCCGCGCCCGTGCTCGAACGCGAGATCGTGCTCGGCGTCTATCTCGGCGTCGTGGCGATGAACGCGCTCGTGGTTCTCGGCTCCCTCGTGGTGCCGCTTGTGATTCTGCCGTTCTGCGCGCCCGCGCTCGCCGGCACGGTGTCGCTGCTCTCGATTCTGCCCGCCGTGTGCGCGCTGCTGATGCAGTCCCTGCTCTGGTGCGCGGTGGGGCTGCTGGCGAGCGCGTTCTTCCGGCACGCGGCCGTGGCGGCGTTCGCGTCGCTGCTGCTCATGCTCGCGCTGCCGCACGCGGCGTTCGAGCTCGCCACCGTGTGGTCGCCGATCCTGCGCATGAAGCTCGCGTCCATGCCCTTCGAGGCGCACATCGTCGACTTCGCCACGGGGCTTGTCACGCTTTCCACGTTCGTCTTCTACGGCGCGCTCACGGGCTTTGCGCTCTTCGCGGCGACGAAGGCCGTGGCGGCGGTGCGTTTGCGCGGCCGCGGCGCGCGCGGGCTGCGCCTCTCGACGCTCTTCGTCACGGCGCTCGCCTTCGTGTTCGCGGGGCTGCTCGCGATGTGCGCGCTGCGGCTCGACGTCACCTTCGAGCTGCCGCTCCGCGCGGGCGAGGCGAAGACCTCGGCGCGCACGCGGCAGATTCTCGCGGAGACGCATGGCGACGTGCACGTCACGTGCTTCCTCGCGCGCCGCGCGCCGGAGTTCCGCGCCGTGGCGCGTCTGCTGCGCGGCCTGGAGGCGACGGCGCAGGCCGTGGCCGGCACGGCGCTGTCGGTGGACTACGTGGATCCGCGCTGGGAGCTCGGGCGCGCGGTCGATCTCGTGCGCACGGGCGCGGAGGAGGGCACGCTCGTCTTCCGGCGCGGCCATCGCCGCCTCGTGGTGCCGGTGGCCGATCTCTTCGCGGGCGCGACGAACGGCGTGGTCGCCGCGGGCGCGGCCGGCGTGCTGCAGGGCGAGGCCGCGTGCGCCTCCGCCATCCAGCGCCTCGTGCTGCCGGCCCAGCGCGAAACCGTCTACTGGACGACGGGCCACGGCGAAATTCCCTTTGACTCCTATGACCCCGTGGGCGGCCTGAGCGACCTCGCGCGCGTGCTGCGCCGTGATGGCTACACGCTCGCCGCGCTCGACCTCGCCGCGGCGCCCGCCGTGCCGGACGACTGCGCGGCGCTTGTGGTGGCCGGCGCGCGCGAACCCTTCTCCCGCGTGGAGATGGCGCGGCTCGCGGGCTGGATGCAGGCAGGCGGCCGGCTGCTCGTGCTCGCCACAGACGAGCCCAATGCGGGCGTGGGCGCGCTGCTCGCCGACCTCGGCGTGAAGACGCTGCCCTACCGCATCGTCTCGCCGCGCACGCTTTCGGGCGCGGACGTGGTGGCGCGCGCCTTCGCCGACCATGCCGTCATGCGTCCGCTCGCGGGCGGCACGGCCGTGTTCGGCGGCGCGGTGGCCTTCGCGCCCACGCCGGCCGCGCAGGCGGAAGGCACGGTCTACACCGCGCTCGTGTGCACGGACGCGGAAGCCTGGGGCGAGACGGAGCCCGCCGTGCGGCCGTGGGTGCGCGACGCGGCGAACGAGCCCGCCGGGCCGTTCACGCTCGTGGCGGCGCTGGAGCGCGGCGGCGACGTGGCGAAGGACGTGGCCTTGCGGCCGATGCGCCTCGTGGCGATCGGCGACGCCTCCTTCGTCTCGAACGGCGCGCTCGCCCGGCGCGGCAACGCCAACCGCGACATCTTCCTCAACGCGCTCGCGTGGCTCTCGGGCCTCGACGCGCTCACCGCCTCGCGCACGCCCGGCAACGCCGTGGCCACGGGGCTCGACCGCGCGGGCTGGATCCGCTTCGGCACGTACGGCACGGCGATCCCCGTGGGTGCGACGCTGCTCGTGGGTCTGTGCGTGTTTCTCATCCGGAGGCGCGGACAATGAGCAATCGTCGTTTCATCGTGTTCTTCCTCGTGGGTATCGCGCTGCTCGGCGCGCTGCTCGCCGCGCTTTCGTGGCGCGCGCGCGCGGTGGCGACCGGCAACACGCGCGCCACGCTGTGCACGTTCGCGCCGGAGACCGTCGACGGCCTCGACATCGTGCACGACGGCACCAACCTCGTGCGTCTCGCGCGCGGCGAGGCCGACGGCGCGTGGCGGCTCACCGCGCCCCAGCCGGCGCCGGCGGAGGCGGCCGCCGTGGCGCGGCTCGTCGATGCGCTCACCCTGCTGCCGCTCGGCGACATGCGCACGGCGGCCGAACTTGCCGCGCTGGGCGAGGACTTCGCCGACTTCGGCCTTGCGGAGCCCGTGCGCACGGCCGTGACGGTGCGCGCGCGCGGCGGCGCCGTCACGCGCATCGTCTTCGGCGCGCGCTCCGCTTCGGGCAAGGACGTCTACGCGCGCGTGGAAGGGCTGCTCAACGTCTTCACCGTGCCCGTGGCGGCGTGGGAGGCGATTCCGGCGAACGCGGACGGCGTGCGCTCGCGCGCGCTCGTCTCGTGCGCGCGGGAGGAGATCGCGGGGCTTGACCTGCACGCGCCCGAGGCGCCGTTCATCCGCCTCGTGCGCGCGGGCGCGGCCTGGCGGCTCGCGGCCCCCGTGGAGGCGCCCGCCGACGCCGCCGAGGTCGCCGCGCTCGTGGACGCGCTCGCGGGCGCGCGCATCGTCGGCTTCGTGCTGCCCGCCGTGGCCTCGCGCGCCGCGCTCGCGCCCTACGGCCTCGCCGCCGAGACCGGCCTTTCGGTGAACGTGAAGCCCGCCGTCGGCGTGCCCGAACAGGTCGTGTTCGGCGCCTCGGCCGGCACGAACCTCGTCTACGCGCTCGTGCAGAACGGTACGGCCGTCGTCACTCTCGAGGCCGCCGTGGCCGATCTCTTCCGCAAGGGCGACGCGGCGTTCCGCGACACGCGCGTGTTCCCGTTCGGGGCGGACGAGCAGGTGCGCTCCGTTTCGCTCTCCATGGGCTCGCGCGTCTACGTGCTCGCGCGCGGCTCGAACGACGTGTGGCGCCTGGAGGCGCCCGTGGTCGCGCCGGCCGATTCCACCGCGGCCGCCGCGCTCGTCAACGCCGTGCTGCGCATCCGCCGCAACGACGTGCCGGACCGCATCCGCGACGAGGACGCGGTGCGCGTGTCGGTGGCGACCTCGGCGGGCGTGCATCCCGACGTCACCGTGGCGCGCGACCTCTTCAACGACTGCGGCCCGTTCGCGAATCTGCGCGCGAAGACGCTGCTGACGCTCGACGCGACCGCCGTGCGCCGTCTTTCGCTCAAGCCGGAGAGTGCGCCGCCCGTGGCCGTGGTGTTCGATCCCGCGCGCGGCGCGTGGGGGCTCGCGGAAGGCTCGGCCCCCGCGACCGTGAACGTGGAGGCGGTGAAGAAACTGCTCGCGGCGCTCACGCGCGTGGAGGCCGCCAGCGTGGAAACGCTCACCGCCACGCCGGACGACCTGCGGCGCTGCGGGCTCGAAACGCCCGCGTTCACGGTGGCGATCGATTTCGAAGACGCGAACGCCGTGCGGCGCAACGTGCTCCTCGGCGCGCAGGCGCCGGGCGGCGGCAGATACGCGACGGTGGGCGGGGCGGACGCCGTGTTCGTGCTCAACCGTGCCACGACCGCCGCGCTCATGGTTTCGATTACGGAGTGACAAGACAAGATGGACGTCAAGACTGTTCTCATCACCGGCGGCAGCGGCTTTCTGGGCATCAACCTCGTGCGCTGTCTGCACGACAAGGGCGTGAAGGAGATCCGCGTGCTCGACATCGCGGACTTCGACTATCCCGAGGCGAAGGAGCCGTGGCTCGTGTTCACCAAGGGCGACGTGCGCGATCCCGCCGTCGTGAACCGCTGCGTGGAAGGCTGCGACGCCGTGGTCAACACCGCCGCCGCGCTGCCCCTCTATCCGCCTGAGGACATCCGCACCACGGAGGTGGACGGCGCGCGCAACGTGATCGCGGCCTGCCGCCGCGCGGGCGGCGCACGCATGGTGCAGATCTCCTCCACCGCCGTCTACGGCGTGCCGAAGCGCCACCCGATCTACGAGGACGACGAGCTCATCGGCGTGGGCCCCTACGGCCACGCGAAGATCGAGGCCGAGAAGGTGTGCCGCGATGCGCGCGCCAGCGGCTTCTGCGTGCCGATCCTGCGCCCCAAGAGCTTCATCGGGCCGGAGCGCCTCGGCGTGTTCGCGCTCTTCTACGACTGGGCCTACACCGGCCATGGCTTCCCGATGATCGGCAGCGGCAACAACCGCTACCAGCTCATGGACGTGGCGGATCTCTGCGAGGCCATCTGGAGCGCGCTCACGCTCGACGAGAAGGTCGTCAACACCGAGTTCAACATCGGCGCGAAGGACTTCACCACGATGAA
Source organism: bacterium (assembly GCA_963614205.1). GTDB lineage: Bacteria > Verrucomicrobiota > Kiritimatiellia > RFP12 > UBA1067 > RUG572. The sequence continues at coordinate 6,837 of CAVEDG010000047.1, forward strand.
GGAGGACTACCAGGCCGTGCTCGACCGCGCCGGCCACGGCAAGAAGATCCGCGGCATGCCCGTGGCGCCGCTCGTCTTCATCCTGCGCATCCTCGAAAAGCTGCATCTTTCGCCGCTCTATCCGTGGGTCTACGAAACGGCCTCCACCGACAGCTTCGTCTCCATCGCGCGCGCCGAAAAACTGCTCGGCTTCGCGCCGAAGTACTCCAACAAGGAGGCGCTCGTGCGCAACTACGACTGGTACGTGGCGCACCTCTCCGAGTTCGCCGGCAAGACCGGCGTCTCCCACCGCGTGCCCTGGAAGCAGGGTCTCCTCGCCGTCGCCAAGTGGTTCTTCTGACGCAGAGACCAAAACGACCTATTCAACTTTGCGCTATTCAAAACTGAATAGGTTATGGTATAATACCGTCCATGAAAAACCCATTTCGATATGGTGTGCGCGTCTGCGGCAGTTCCTTCTTCGACCGCGTGAAGATCAAGCGGTCGATGCGGACGACGCTGGACGGCGGCACGAACATCGTCCTCTACGGCCCGCGCCGCTACGGCAAGTCGTCGCTCGTCGGCGAGATGCTCGCCGATCTGCGCGCGGACGGCGTCGCCTGCGCCGAGCTGAACCTGATGGACGTCGCGTCCCTTGACGACTTCATCGCGAAATACGCGCGAATCGTCTATCGCGAGCTCGCGCCTGTCGCAGGCGCGCTGACGCACGTCGCAGGGCTTTTCCGCCGCGTGACGCCGACCATCGGGCTCGATGCCGAGGGCAAGCCGGAGCTGCGCTTCACGATCGGCTCGGCGAAGGCCGGCGTCGACGCGCTGCGCGACGTCCTTGAACTCCCCGCGAAACTCTGTCCGAAGAAACGGCGCATGGTGATCGCGCTCGACGAGTTCCAGGAGGTGGAGTCGCTGGGGCTCGGCGCGCAGTTCGAGCGGACAATGCGCTCAGTCGTCGAGAACCAGCCGAACGTCTCCTACGTCTTCCTCGGTTCGAAGACGCATCTGCTCGAGCGGATGTTCGCGAGCCGGTCGCGTCCGTTCTACAACGCCGCGCAGAAGTTCCTTTTGACGCGTCCGCCGGCGGACGAGAGCGCGGCGTTCCTGGTCGAGCGGTTCAAGACGGCGAAGATGACGCTTCCCGCGTCGCTGGCCGAGGAGATGGTGAAGCGGGCGGACAATGTTCCGTATTATCTCCAGGCGCTGGGGTCGTGGGTGTTCAACGCGGCGTCGGGGCGCAGTGCGCGCGTTCTGACGCGGGCGGATCTCGACGAGGGGTTTTCGGATCTCTACGAGACCGAGCGGATCCTGCTTGAGGACACGTTCGCGGCGCATTCGCAGAGTCAGAGGCTCTTGATGCGCGCGCTGGCGACGGAGCCGACGGCGGTTTTCTCCGAAGAGTATCGCGACCGTCATGCGCTCGCCTCGACCTCGACGGTGAACACGGCTCTGCGGCGGCTCGTGGCGGAATCGACGGTCGAGTCCGAGGCGGGCGTCTATCGCCTCGCCGACCCGCTTCTGGCGTATCATCTGGCAAGATAGACTGAGCGTATTTCCAGTTCCGCAATCCGTGTAATCCGCGTAATCCGCGGCTCAAATTTGCTAGAGCGCCGCGAGGCGCGGCGTGTCGCGCGAACACTGCGTCCACGCCGGTCCGCTCATCCGCCGTGAACAGTGCTATGTGCAAATGTCTCGCGACGAGCGACGTCTCATCTTCTCGCGCATGATGGCTTTCATTCGCCATCTACTCGGCCAAGACCACGTTCGTTCCGGAAGTGACGCCAGCCAAATATCGGCTCTTCCAAGTCGCGGACTTCCTTTGCACGCTGGAACTGACGCGCATCAAGCTGGAGAACGAGCACCAGATCTCCGAATCGGAGAAAAAGTTCTTCGTCAGCATCCAAAACCTCAAGAAGCACTACCTGAAGCCCGTCGCCCGCAAGCAGGCATGACCCCGGTAGCAGAAACACGTAAGACGCCCAATCTTCCACTATTTGCAAATACTGGAAGATTGTTCACCGACGCAAACTTGGGCGCACTTGACGCCACGGCGCCTTTACGGCATCTCGACGGTGACGCGGAAGAAGCGGTAGGCGGCTTCGCCGCCCGCGCCGACTTCGCTCCACGCCGCGTCGTCGAGATTCGCCTTGCCCCAGACGCGGTAGACGCGCGCGCCTTCACGCACGCCCTCGCCGTTGAGCGCATGCGACCACGTGACGACGGCCGCGCCGCCCCACATCTCGATCTTCGCGCAGATAATCTTCATTTTGTCGTGCAGACGCTTGACAATGAAACCGCATCTTTGATATCATACGCGCCACAAGGAGAACTATCGAATCATGGCACAGGTCAGTTTCAGAATCGATGACACGTTGAAGAAAGAGGCGGATGTCGTCTTTCACGACATGGGGATGAACATGTCGACGGCCATCACCATCTTCATCCAGCAGACGATCAACCGTCAGGCGATCCCGTTCGAAGTTCGTTCGAGCCGAAGCACCTTGTCCGAACCTTCGCGAATTCTTGCGTCCGCGCAAGACTACGAAAACGGACGCAGGGGATATCACTTCCACGAGCTGCCGGACATCGCCGAGGGCAAGCCCGTCTCGACACGCCCGACACGGAGATGCCGCCATGCGAAAGCTGTGGTCTGATCTCGCGTGGGGGCAGTTGCAGGACTGGTCTGCGCGCGACCGCAAGACGCTCAAACGGATCTACGCGCTCATCCAGAGCATTGATCGCAACGGCTATTCGTGCATCGGCAAACCGGAACCGCTCAAAGGGAATCTCGCTGGGTGGTGGAGCGTACGGATTGACGAGTCCAATCGGCTCGTCTTTCGAATCGACGATGGCATCCTCGTCATCTGCTCTTGCATGGGGCATTACACGGCGGTAGATCCGTCATAGGAGCAGGAAGCAACCGTCAGCGAATTCGCGCCGCGCATCCTCGCCGCCTCGCAAGTCGGATTGTGAAGTGGATGCGCCAATCTTCCGCTATTTGCAAATACTGGAAGATTGTTCACCGACGCAAACTTGGGCGAGATTGTCGCCCACGCCGATTCAAGGCCTGATTCGTTCCGCGAATCACATAGCTTGAGATGTCCGTGT
>CAVEDG010000048.1:0-9762 GCA_963614205.1 bacterium
GTCGTAGAGTTCGCGGATCGCGTCCGCCGAGAGGACGTCCATCTCGGCGCGGCAGACGTCGAGCTCGGCGCCGGAGTCGAACTCGCCCGCGCGGCGCGGCCGCGAAGGCCGTGAATGCCGCAAGCGCGGCAAGAGCAGGAGACAATGCATTTTTCATTTGCGTGTTCCTTGTTTTCTTGAGGCAATTTCGCACGAGCGAAACCCTCCTCAAGTTTCAACGAAGAGAGTATAATATCATTTCACGCCTCTCCCCACAACCCCTAGGTCAGGTTCGACGCATTTGAAATCATGGGACCCTAAATGGCCGTGCGGTGGGACAGACGTCTACCGAGAGGCGAACGCCAAACCGCACACCACGCAAAAAGCGGGCGCCGCGAGGCGCCCGCCGGGTCTTTCTTTCAACTTTCAACCAGGAAATGCGAGAGACGGTCAGAACGCCGCCGTGAGCGCGAGACCGGCCACGAAGTGGTAGCTCGTGTCGTCCTGCCCGCGGGCCTCGTAGTCGCGCGCCGCGTGACGGAGGGTGCGGTCGAACACGTAGTCGTAGTAGGCCACGTAGCCGGAGAGCGCGAAGCCCGCGCCGATGTCCCACGTGAGCTCGCCCTTCACGCACAGATCCATCAGGCCGCCGTGGTCGTCGGCGAGACCGTAGCCGCGCGTGCGCTGCGTGTTGCCGACGCCCTGCGCGACCGACGGACGGAACGCGAGCACGGGGTCGGCGTCTTCGCCTTCGCCGTCGATGAGCGCGAAGGTGTGGCCGAGCTCGAGGTTCACGTAGGTGCCGTTATCGCGGTCGATGTCGCGCTCGAAGGAGAGCGTCGGCTCCACCCAGAGGTCGGGCAGCGCGATGTCGAGCGTGACGAACTGCGTGTCCTCGCCCGCTTCGCCCATCGACCGGGGATGGTATTCATAGCCGTAGCCGAGCGAGAACTCGACGGTGGTCGGCAGCCAGGAGTAGTCCTCCGGGCTGAACGCATGGTCGAGCGACACGCCGGGGTCGAGCTCGAAGTAGCGGCCGGCGCGGTTCGAGTAGCCGGCCTTCCTGCCGTTCGTCGTGAGGTCGAAGAGCGACTCGACGCCGAGCGTGACCCAGTCGAAGAACGTGGCGGAGGCCGACAGCGTGAGGATCGGGTCCTTGTTGTCGACGAGGCCGTAGCTCATGAACTTCGAGTCGAACGCCACGCCGACTTCAGTCGCCATGATCGGCTGCTCTCCGTAGGAGATGCCCTCGCCCGGCGCCCAGGCCCAGCCCTCGGCGACTTCGGTTTCCTCGACCTTCTCGGTCTTCGCGTCCTCGGCCAGGGCGCCGCCACAGAGAGCGGCCGCACAAGCCAACGTCATCACGTGTTTCGTGTTCATTGTTTTTTCTTCTTTTCTTCTTGGTGTTTTTGTTCTTGCGTTGTGCAGTCTGCGGTCACTTTCCGCAGTGGCAAGAGGTTCCGTTGCAGCCCCCGCAGCCACAGCCGCAGCCGCCGTTCTTCTTCTGCTTGAGCACATGGCGGATCGCCAGGCCCGCCAGCGCGAGAACAACCACGAGGACGACGAGGGAAGCGGGGTTCATTTGAATTTTCCTTTTTTCGTTAATGCGGAATCGGAATCAGAGGTTCACCTTCTTCGCGGGGCGGAAGATCATCCACAGCGCGAAGAGATCCACGAGGATCGTGACCGCCGTCCAGACGCCGAACGAGCCGGCGACGATCAGCGAGCCGATCTGGAAGGCGTTGAGGGCGAGCAGGTAGCCCACGAACAGCTGGAAGCCGACCGCGAACCAGCCCCACTTCTGGGCGCCCATTTCCTTGAAGGTGTTCACGATCGCGACCGCGCACGGCGGCACGAAGAGGTTGAACAGCAGGAAGGAGAGCGCGCTCAGCTTGTAGAGACCGAGGTTCTTCGGATCCTCCACGAAGCCCTTGAAGAGCTGGATCACGTTGGCGGCCGCGCTGCCGTCGCCGCCCGCGACCATCGCGAGCGTGGCCGTGGCCTGCTCCTTCGCGATCTCGGCGGAGATCGTGGCCATTGCGCCCTGCCAGTTGCCGAAGCCGAGCGGCGCGAAGAACCAGCCGATCCAGCCGCCGATCGAGGCGAGGATGGAGCGGTCGAGGTCGTCGCCGACCACGTTGAAGCCCCAGTCGAACGTCATCATGAGCGTGAGCGCCACGCACGCCGGGAAGATGATCATGCCGGCCTTCCAGGCGTAGGCCTTCACGCGCTCCCACGTGTGGATCACGAGGCCCTTGACGGTCGGCAGGTGGTAGGCCGGCAGCTCCATCACGAACGGGGCCGCCTCGCCCGCGAAGAGGCGCGTCTTCTTGAGGGCGATGCCGCCGAGCACGATGATCGCGATGCCCGTGAGATCCATCGCCGCGGCGACCCACCAGTACTCGCGGAAGAAGCACGCGGTGAACATCGTGATGATCACGGTCTTCGCGCCGCACGGCATGAACGTGGCGAGGATGATCGTCATGCGCTGGTCGCGCACGTTCTCGATCGTGCGCGCCGCCATCACGGCGGGCACGCCGCAGCCCTTGCCCACGAGCATCGGGATGAAGCTCTTGCCGCTGAGACCGAAGCCGCGGAAGAGACGGTCCATGATGAACGCCACGCGCGCCATGTAGCCGCAGTCCTCCAGGAACGCGAGGAACAGGAACACGATCGCGATCACCGGCACGAAGCCGAGCACCGTGCACACGCCGCCGACGATGCCGTCGTTGATGAGCGCGTACGCGAGCGTGCCGTCCTCAAGGCCGAACTTCTCGCAGAACTCGCCGCACAGCGCGGCCACGCCCGGAATCCAGACGCCGAAGGCGGAGTTTTCCGGCTCGGCGACCTCGGCGCTCGCCTTGTAGAGCGTCTCGTCGCACGTCCACTTGAGCGGCACGGGATCGGCAACCTCGTCGCCTTCCTCGATCTCGATCTTGCCGCCGTCCACGGCGACCTTGCCTTCGCGGATTTCGCCGCTTTCCTCGTCCTCGAGCCACACCTCGGCCGTGACGGTCTTGGCGATCTCCTCGTCGAGGATCTCGAACTCGGCCGGCTCGAAGGCGTCGCCTTCCTGCGCGGGCTTGAAGTCCTTCTCGGCCTTTTCATTGGCGGCGGCGAGATCCTTCTCGTAGGCGCCTTCGCCCTTCTTCTCGTCGTAGGCGGCCTTGTAGGCCTCCTGCCACTTCTCGACGTTCGCGCCGTGCGGCTCGAACGCGCCCGTGGCGTCGTCGTAGCTCATGCCGTCGTACCAGGGCTTCTCCTGGGCGTCCGCCGGGGCCTTCGCCTCGTGCATCGTGCCCCAGAGGAACCAGCCGTCGCCGAGGAAGCCGTCGTTGGCCCAGTCGGTGAAGTAGGTGCCGGGGCCGCCGTCCGCCACCGCGAGCCAGTACATCGCGAGCAGCGAGAGGCAGAACACCGGAATGGCGAGAAGGCGGTTCGTCACGAAGCGGTCGATCTTGTCCGAGAACGACGCGCCCTTCACGCGCTTGGCGTTCTTGACCACGCACTCGCCCACGAGCTTCTGGATGAAGGCGTAGCGCTGGCCCGTGATGATCGACTCCGCGTCGTCGTCAAGCTCCTTCTCGCAGTCCTTGATGTGCCCTTCCACGTGGTCGAGCACGCTCTTCTGCAGCCCCATCTTCGCGATCGCGTCCGCATCGCGCTCGAAGACCTTGATCGCGCACCAGCGCAGCGACGCCGCCGGCACCTGCCCCTGGATGGACTCCTCGATGTGCGCGATCGCGTGCTCCACGGAGCCCGTGAAGACGTGCGGCACTTCGCCCGTGCGGCCGTCCTTCGCGTACTTGAGCGCGAGCGCGGCGGCCTCGGCGCAGCCCTTGCCCTTCTGGGCGCTGATGCCGATGACCTTGCAGTTGAGCGTCTTCTCGAGCTTCGCGAAGTCGATGCGGTCGCCCGCGCGGTCCACGAGATCCATCATGTTCACCGCCACCACCATCGGCACGCCGATCTCGGCGAGCTGCGTGGTGAGGTAGAGGTTGCGCTCGATGTTCATGCCGTCGACGATGTTGAGGATCGCCGCCGGCTTCTCGTTCACGAGGAAGTTGCGCGACACCTTCTCCTCCAGCGAGTAGGGCGAGAGCGAGTAGATGCCCGGCAGATCCTGCACCACCACGCCGTGATGGCCCTTGAGCGCGCCGTTCTTCTCCTCCACCGTCACGCCCGGCCAGTTGCCGACGTACTGGTTGGACCCCGTCAGCTCGTTGAAGAGCGTCGTCTTGCCGCAGTTTGGATTGCCGGCAAGCGCAATGATCAGCTTGTTGTCCTGTGCCATGGTAAGCCTTGACTAATCTTGTTAGGTCTTGCTAACTCGGTTGCGAAAAAAAATCAGTTGACCTCGATGGTCGCGGCCTCGTCCTTGCGGATCGAGAGTTCGTAGCCGCGCACGGTCAGCTCGATGGGGTCGCCGATCGGCGCGACCTTGCGCACGGTGACTTCGGTGCCCTTCACGAGGCCCATGTCGAGAATGCGACGGCGCACCGCGCCGACGCCGTGGAGGCGCGCGATCGTGGCGCTCTCTCCGATTTTGACGTCTTTCAGCGTCTTCATGAGTGTTCCTTTTGAATCGTTTAGACCAAGATCTTCTGCGCGAGATCGCGGTTGAGCGCCACACGCGCCTCGTGCACGCCAATGATCAGGCTGCCCGCCATTTCGGCAATCACCGTGACCTCCGCGCCTTCAACAAAGCCCATGTCGCCCAGATGGCGGCGCACGGTGGGTGTGCCGCCAACGGACTTGATGCGCAGTTTCGCACCGACTTCCATCATCGAGAGTGGCATTCTATCTGACCTTCGTTCTCTTTTTCAACCTCGCCTGGTGTGACGAGACGCCAAAGAGTTTACCAAAACTAACTTGCGGGCGCAAGCACAAACTTAGAAAAAGTTAACAACGGCTCCAACGCCCGCGTTCCCGCGTGTCGAAAAACTACGTCCGCGGCTTGGGCGGCATGGTGTCCTTCATGCCGAGGGCGAGATACTTCGAGCGCGCGAGGTCGAGATATTCGAGTTCCACGACCTGGCTGCGCGGGATGCCGAGCGCGTCGAGGTCGGCGTAGCGCGCGGGCATGTCCTCCGTGCAGCCCGGCACCACGAGGCAGCGCACCTCCATCTTCGCCTTCGCCGCCACGAGCCGCGCCAGGTTCTTCTTGATCACCGCGTTCGACACGCCCGTGTACTTCAGGTGCACCGCGTCGTCAGAGGCCTTGTAGTCCGGCAGCCACATGTCCACGTAGGGCATCACCGCGTCGAGCGCGGCCGGCGGCGCGTAGAGCGACGTGTCGAGACACGTGTGCACGCCCGCCTCCTTGAAGCGCTTGAGCAGCGCGGCCACCCACTCGTAGTGGAAGAGCGGTTCGCCGCCCGAGAGCGTGACGCCGCCGCCGGTCGCCTCGTAGAACGCCCGGTCTTCGAGGCCCGCCGCGACGATCTCGTCCATCGTCATCGGCTTGCCGTAGAGCTTCAGCGCGCGCGTGGGGCAGGTGGCCTCGTCCATCGTGCATGTCGCGCAGTGCCGGCACAGGTGCTGGAAGCGCGCCCACTGCGGCTTCGGGTCGATGGATTCCGGATTGTGGCACCAGATGCAGCGCAGCGGACATCCCTTGAGGAAGAACGTGGTGCGCATGCCCGGGCCGTCCCACACGGCCATGCGCTTGACGTCGAAGACGAGCGGCGTCTTCATCGCCCCCGTCGGCGCGGCCCAGGCGCGCGCGCACAGGCCCGCGGCGCCCATCAGCTGGACAAATTCTCTTCTGGCAAGTTTCATCTTCGTCTCTCCTTCGTCGTTTCCCTAGCGCGCCATTTCCTCCACGCGGAGGATGTACTTCTCCTGCTCCACGCGCGGCATGTCGTTCCAGCGGATGCTCCAGCCGCACACGCGCACCATGAGCGTCTCGTACTTCTCCGGATGCGCCTGCGCGTCGCGCAGCAGCGCCGCGTCGTGCACATTGAACTGCATGACCACGCCACCGTTCGCGAAGAAGGTCTCCGCCAGCGCGCGCATCACCTGCAGCCCCTTGTCGCCCGCCACCGTGGTCGGCAGCAGCGCGATGTCGAACTGGTAGTCGCCCGGCATCAGCCGCGCGTCGACCGCGCGCGCCGAATTGACGAACGCCGTCGCGCCCTTGCGGTCCGCGCCCATCGTCGGCGAGATGTTCTTGGACATCTCCTCGCCCGCGCGCCGGCCGTCCGGCGTCGCCCCCGTCTTGCGCCCGAGCTCGATGTGCTGGCGCGCGGAATGGCCGCTCAGCAGGTAGATGCCGCCGCGCGCGTTGGGCGTGCCGTTGACCGCGGCCGCCACGCGCGAAACCACGAGGTGCGCGAGCGCGTTCGCCTCGGGGTCGTTCATGCCCCACTTCACCGGCGAACGGAACATGCGCCGGCGCAGGTCTTCGCGCCCGGCCCAGTTCTTCGCCATGAGCTCGGCCAGCGCGGCGAGCGTCATCTCGCGGCGGTCGTAGACGATGTCCTTCACGGCGGCGAGCGCGTCCACGAGCGTGCCCAGCCCGATGAAGAGCATCACGCTGTTGTTGCCGGCGCGCGTGCCGCCGATGCGCCGGCCGGCGGCGTCCGTGCCGCCGCCGTGCGCGTCCACGCCCTTCTCCACGCTCCACGCGCACGAAAGCGAGAAGACGTTGGACGGATTGACGCGGTGCAGGTTGGCCTCGTTCGCGGTCGCCAGGTCGCGCGCCGTCTCGAACAGCGCGACGATCCGCGCCACGCAGCCGTCGCGGAACGCGGCGAAGTCCGCCGGCGCCCATGTGCCCGCGCGCGCATCGGCGAGCGCGTCCTCGAAGCCCTTCACGGCGTTCACGTAGGCGCCCGTGGAGGTGTTCGCGCTGTCGCGCACGCCCCATTCGTTGCAGCCCCAGATCACGCATTCGCGCGCCTCTTCCGCCGTGCGGCCCATCGCCTTCATCTGGCGCGCCGCGGGCTCCTCGCCGAAGAAGGCCACGGAGCGAGTGCGCCGCGCCATGTCGAGCGTCTTCTTCCACACCCAGTCCGGCGTGGAAGGCCCCATCTTGAGGTGCATCTTCGGCGTGGGCAGGCAGAGCGCGTCGTGGATGTCGAGGATGATCTTCGACACGTCGTTGTACTCGGTCGTGCCGTCCGCCTTCGTGCCGCCGAGGTAGACGGGCTGGCCCCAGTAGTTGTTGATCGAGCCCCATTGCCACCAGAAGTGGCGCAGCTGTTCGCGGAACTCGGCCTCGGTGGTGCGCCCCGCCGCGAGATCGGCGTGGTAGTAGGGCGTGAGCAGACGGTCGAGGTTGCCGAGCGTGCGCGTCTGGAACCGGTCGAAGTTCTCGTTCGCGACCCAGAAGAGGTAGATGAAGAGCAGCACGTCGTAGGCGGTCTGCGGCGCGCCCGCGCGCAGACGCTTCAGCGCGGCGACCTCCTTCGCAAGGCGCGCGCGGCGCGGCCCCGCCGCGCAGGCTGCCTCGTTCTTCGCGCCCTGCGCGATCAGGCGGTCGACGAAGGCGAGCAGCGCATCGGCCGCCACGGCGCGCGAACGGTAGAACTCCGTGTCCTGCCAGTGGTCGAGCAGACGCTTCTTCAGCCCCGGGAAGCCGAGCGGCAGAATCGCGTCCCAGTCGGGCGCGCAGTGGTCGAAGTCTTTCCAGATGGCCCAGCGGCCCGTCTTCGCGCCCTTCCAGATCTTCGCGCCAAGGCCGGGCGGATCGATCTCGCCCGTGCGCCGGCCGAAGATCGCGCCCATCGGGTGATTGCGGTGGTAGTGCCAGGAGGCGAAGGCGGGGAACCAGTCGTAGGGCGACACGTCGATCGCCGCGCGCGTGCAGCCGAGCTCGAAGAGATGGGCCTTGACCATCTCCCACGACTCGCGCCCCTTCCGCTCCGCGACGAGCGTCTCCGCCGCCGCGCGGAACGCCTCGAGCTCGAGTCCCGTCGCCGGATCGGCGCACGCCTCGCGCCACTTCCGCTTCAAATAGTCCGCTTCATCCGCAAACGTCTTCATCGTGTTCGTCTCCTTATGCCTTCGTGCGAGGCAATAGTATAGCACAGATTGTGCGCCGCATCCCCTGGCGAATAATTCGATTGTCGCGCACAAGCGCATACTTCGCCGGCGTAGAGCGGGCTCTGGAGTCCCATCGGCAGGACAGACGCGACGGCATCGGCATGATATTGCCGTTATCGGCGCAAAGGCTTGATTACGGCAATAGGATGTGGTAAACTGGACGGCATGGTGAACCGTCTCAACGAAACGCTCGGTCTTGTCGAACCCTCCGACGCCCAGAACAAGGTGAAGGACTGGGTGCGGCTTCTGCGCCAGCGCCGCGCATGGACGCAGTCCGAACTGGCCCGCCGTTCGGGTGTGCCGGCCACGACGATTTCGCGGCTTGAGCGTACTGGACTTTCCTCGACGGAGACGCTGTTCCGCATTCTCTTTGCCCTGAACGAACTCGATGGCCTCGACGCCTTCCTCAAGGAACAGCTGCGGCAGGCGCGCGTGCTTGCGGGCGAGAGGCCGCTTCGTAGACGGATCCGCTCAGGAGGGCGCGTGTCATGAAACTCCGCGTGTCCCTGCGTTTCTCGTCCGAGGCGACGACGGCGATTTCCGTGGGCGAACTGTGGAATGTCGGGCGCGACATGGCCTTTCGCTACGCCCCCGCGTTTCACGGACGCGGACTGCCCTTGTCTCCGTTCCGACTGCCTCTGCGCACGGAGGCGTTCGTCCATGATCCGAGCGACGGCCTGGAGACGTTTGGCGTGTTTGCCGACTCGCTTCCGGACGGTTGGGGACGGCGTCTCGTCGACCAGCGATTCTTCGCGACACACAGACGACTCCCCACGGTGCTTGAGCGTCTGGCGCTTGTCGGCGCGCGAGGCCGTGGGGCGTTGGCCTACGAACCGGAGGAGTCTCTTGGCGAAGAAGAAGACGCATTCTTCGATCTTGCCGCGCTTGCAGAGAATGCGATGGACTTCGACGCAGGCCAGGCCAAGACGGTTCTGCCGTCGTTGCGGCGCGCGGGCGGCTCTTCGGGTGGTGCGCGTCCCAAGGCGTTTGTCACGTACAATCCGGCGACGGGAGTCGTCGGGCCGGATGCCGCCGTTTCTCCGGCGGGATTCGTTCCGGCGCTCGTGAAATTCAACACGCGCGCCGAGGGGACGCAGGCAGGTCGCCGCGAATACGCCTACTACGAGACCGCACGCGCGGCGGGCGCCGACATGATGGAGTCGTGGCTGGTGCGGACGACGGCCGGAGAGTTCTTCGTGACACGTCGCTTCGACCGCGAGGCCGATGGCACACGCCGGCATGTCGCTTCCGCCGCAGGTCTGCTGCAGGCCGACTTCCGCGTTCCGGGCGATGAATACGAACTCCTGTTCCGCCTGACGGATGCCCTGACCCATGACTATGAGGCGAAAAAGGAACTCTTCCGCAGAGCGGCGTTGAACGTATTGGGGCACAACCGCGACGACCACCTGAAGAACTTCGGCTTCATGATGGACGAACATGGAACGTGGTCGCTGGCTCCATTCTACGATTTCACGTATGCGGAAGGCCCGAACGGCTGGCAAACGCTTTCCGTTGCAGGCGAGGGCGCGAACCCCGGCGATGCAGACCTTCTTCGCCTGGCCGCAGCAGTCTCGCTGCGCACATCGGACGCCCGGGAGATTCTCGATCGCGTCCACACCGCAATCACGAATTTCCTGCCGCCGGGCGACTTCTGATTCTACGAACCCGAAGGACGCCGGCGCGTCCTGGGGGCGAACGGCGAGGTCTTCCACATGGCCCCGCCGTGGCCGCGCG
>CAVEDG010000049.1:0-9620 GCA_963614205.1 bacterium
GTCGTAGAATGCGGCAACGTCGAGCAAAAGGAGTTCGTGCTTGATGCCGATCCTTCGATGGTCGCCGTCACAAATGAATGTCCAACGGCATCAGACAACAAGCCTTACAAAGAGCGTTGGCGCATAGTAAGTGACCTGAATGGTGATGAGGTGGATGATTTGATTCTGTCGGATCCGAAGGAGTCGTTCGGGAATGCGGGCGGCTCTTGGATGGTGTGCATCAATTCTCTGGCATTACGTTGGGTTCGGCATGGCCAGGAGGAGAAAAGAGCCGTCCTTGCGAAGAAGTATTCTCCGGTTTCACGAATCTGACGGTCTCCGTCGATGGAAACAACTTTGTCGAGTCGATTCGCCTTACAAGGAATGATGTCGTTACGGATTCTTCGGCGCGGGCTATTCGTGGCAGATTTGAGCCGACAGACGAAGAGCAGAAAATCATTCATCAGGTTGAAAATCAATTCAATATCCGTTTCCAGCCAAGTTCTGACATTCGACGAAGGTGCACGACCGCAAAGTCGGACTCGTCTCAGATTTCTCGCGTTTGGAATTGACCCGTAGGGAAAAGAAGTGTATACTTTGCGCCTGTTTCTGCGACCTCGGCGGCCGCAGGGGCGCAAACCTCTTTTTACCACCTCTTCAACCCTGTCAAAAGGAATTAAAATGTCCTTGTCTCTTCAGAAAACGCTTAGTTTTGTCTTTCTCGCCGCGCTGCTGCCGATGATGGGCTGCGAACGCGGAGATGCGGCCCCGAAGGGGGCGGGCTCGGAGGTCGCGGAGCTCCAGCGCGCGCTCGAGGACGACGCGAAGAAGATCGCCGCCACGAACGGCGCGGCGACGGCGGAAAATGGGGCGACGAATACCGCGAAGACCGCAGGTGCCGCGACCGGCGCGAAGAAGGTGGAGAACGTGGTGAAGTGGAGTCCGCCGCCGCCGGAGCCGTTTGTGGTGGAGGACTTCAGCTTCGACTCCTCCTCCAGCGATCCACGCAAGTGGTGCATTGATCTGTCGTTCAGCCACTCCGTCGACATGATCCAGATGCGCGACTACGTGAAGATCACGCCCAATCCGGGGACGCTCGCAATTGGCAAGCGGTGGTGGTGGCGCGAGAAGACGTATTCGCTGAAGGGCGCGTTCAAGCCGCGCACGACGTATACGCTGACCGTGCGGCCGGGGCTGCCAATGAAGGGAGGGACGCTCACGCGCGAGTTCCGTCGCACGTGGACGACGCCTGACAGCGCACCGACCGTTTCGTTTGCCTCGGAGGGGCGCTATCTGCCGGCGGGCGGGCGCCGCGCCGTGGCGCTCAAGACCGTCAACATCACGAACCTCCTTTGCCAGATACGCTCGGTGCCCGCGCGCAACGCCGTGCAGCTGCTCGCGCGTGAAGAGGGTCGTTACAGCAGTTTTTACGGCGGTGGCGGCGACAGTGACGATACGGTCGAACTCGCCGCCGCGCCCATGACGAAGAACCTGCGCGTGAAGACGCGCCTCAACGAGGAGGCGACCACGCTGCTCGACGTGCGCGACGACGACGGCCAGGCGCGGAACGGCATCTACCTGCTGAACGCGTACAATGCTGACAGCAAGGAAAAGCCTCGCGAGTGGGAGAAGGCCTGGAAGCTCGTGTGCGTGACGGACATCGGGCTTTCGGTGCGCGAGGCGAAGGGCACGGTCTACGTGTGGGCCACGTCGCTCACGGGCGGTGCGCCGATCGCGGGGCTGCGCGTGCTCGTCTATGGTTCGAACAACGTCGTCATGGGCGAAGGCCTCACCGACGCCGAGGGCTGGTGCTGCTGCGAGATGCCCGACGCGGGCACGCCGTTCGCCGTCGTCGCGTCGAAGATGGACGAGTCGGACGCGACGTTCCTCGCCCTGCGCCATGAGCTCGACGAGGATGGCGCGCTCGGCGCGCGTCGCGCCTTCGTGGCGGCGAACGGCAGCGAGGCGTTCGTGTGGACCGAACGCGGCATCTACCGCCACGGCGAGAAGATCCTTCTGCACGCGATTCTGCGCAACGGCAAGGGCGACGCGCCCAAGCCGTTCCCCGTGACGATGCAGCTGATCGATCCCGAGGAGAAGGTCGTGCAGAAGCGCACGCTCGTCACGGACCGCTTCGGCGCGGTCGCGTGCGACGCCTTTTCCGTGGCGGACGACCAGCCGAGCGGCGTATGGCGTCTGTGCGTGACGACGCCCGGAAAGGATGGCGTCACGCTGGGCGAGCGCACGGTGCGCATCGAGGAATTCGTGCCGCCGCAGATCCGCGTGAAGGTCACGCCGCCGGCGGAAGGGTCGCGCGCGACCACGAACATGGTCGTGTCCGTGGCGGGCGAGCATCTCTTCGGCGGACCCGCGAAGGGACTGCGCGCCGGATGCTCTGTGATCTTCCACGACGAGCCCTTTGCGCCGAAGGGCTGGGAGATGTTCCGCTTTGGCGACGAGAACACGTGCATGGCGCCGAATTTCAAACGCTGCGAGACCGTGTTCACGGACACGGACGGCGTGGCGCGCTTCGCGATCGATTTCCCGGCGAAGTTGCGGCCGCGCGCGGCCGTGCGGATGGGCGTGCAGGGCAGCGTGTTCGAGTCCGGCGGCCGCGCGGCGAACATGCGCGCCACGACCGTGCTGCACGTCGCGCCCTACTACATCGGCGTGGCGCTGCCGCAGCGGGTGGCGCTTTCCGCCACGCCGAAGACGTGCCGCGTCGTGCTCGTGAAGCCGGACGGCACGCCGCACACGGGCGCGCGCCGGCTCATCGCCTCCTTCGAGCGCATCGAGTGCGTCTACGGCATGCGCAAGACGGATTCCGGCAACTGGGAATGGCGTTCGGACAAAGTGCGCCAGCCGCTCGGCGACGCCGTCGAGATCGCCGTGTCGGAGAAGGGCCTCGCCACGCTCGCGCTGCCGGCGGACGTGGGCGGCGACGTGGCCGTGGTTCTGCGCGACCTCGAGACGGGCGTCTCCTTCGGCGCCACCTACTGGGTGGGCGGCGCCGACGACGTGACCCTGCACACGATGCTCGAGAACCCGAGCCGCGTCACGCTCGAGCTCGACAAGAAAGTCTACTTCCCCGGGGAGCGTCCGCGCCTTACGGTGAAGGCGCCGTTCGCGGGCGCGGCGTGGCTCACGCTGCTGCGCGACGACGTGCTCTATTCGCAGATCGTCACGCTCACGAACGCCACGAGCGAGCTCGTGCTCGAACCCGTGCAGGGCGCCTGGGCGCCGGGCGCGGACGTGGCGCTGAGCGTGGTGCAGGCCGCGCGTCCGGGCGTGCGCGGGCTCATGAACCGCGCCTACGGCCTCGTGCCGCTGAGCGTGCGCACGCGCGACAGCGCGCTCGACGTCCAGGTGCGCGCGGCCGTGGCGTGCGCCCCCGAGGGCGGCGCCACCGTCACGGTGGACGTGGACGCGCGCGGCGACGGCGTGGTCGGCGAGACGGCCGTCGTCACGGTGGTGGACGAGGGCATCAACATGCTCACGGACGAGAAGACGCCCGATCCCGTTTCCTGGTTCGGCGAATCGCGCACGGCGGAGCATCCGCTCTGGGACATCTACAACCGCCTGCTGCCGCTCTTCGAGGGCGACCTCGTGCGCGCGGGCGTGAAGACGGGCGGCGGCGCGGAGGGCGACCTCTTCAACCGCATGAGCCCCATGCCGTCGCGCCGCTTCAAGCCGCTCAGTCTCTGGAAACTCAACGTGCCGCTCAAGGACGGCAAGGCGACCGTGCCGTTCACGCTGCCGGAGTTCGTGGGCGAAGTGCGCGTCACGGCCGTCGCCTACGGGCCGCGCGCCACGGGCGCGGGCGCCGTGCAGGCGAAGGTGACGCCGAAGGTCGTGATGCAGCCCGATGCGCCGCGCTTCGCCGCCCCGGGAGATCTCTTCTACGCCACCGTGATGCTCGCCAACCGCAGCGGCCGCGCCGGCACGATCGCCTACGACCTCATGGCCGGCGGCGCCGCGACGCTCGCGCGCCCCGTGCACGGCGCGCTCCAGCTGGCGGACGGCGCGAGCGAAACGCTTATGTTCCCCGTGCGCGCGACCGCGACGCCGGGCGAAGGCACGCTCGTGTTCGTCTCGGAGGGCCTCGGCGAAAAGCACCGCAGCGAGATTCTGCTGCCTGTGCGGCCCGCCGCGCCGTGGGTGAAGACGGCGCGCACGGTGCGCCTCAACGCCGGCGAGCGCAGGACGTTCCCGAACGCCGCCGCCGTGCTGCCCGAGGCCGCGAAGCGCATGTTCCTCGCTTCGGCGAGTCCCGTGGCCGAGCTCGCCTCCGCGCTCGAGTATCTCGTCGCCTATCCGTACGGCTGCCTGGAGCAGACGGTGTCGCGCGTCTTCCCGCTCGTCACGGCGGGCGGCCTCCTTAACACGCTGCCCGTGCGGGAGACGTCGGCCGCGGCGGACGCGAAGGGCGCGGTGGCGGAAGGCATCCGCCGCACGTGCGCGATGATGCGCGCCAACGACTTCTCGATGTGGCCCGACACCAACTATGTGCCGTGGGACCGCTCCGTCTCGCTCTGGGCGGCGCACTTCCTCGTGGAGGCGAGGGCCAACGGCTTTGCCGTGCCGGAGCCGAAGTTCGCCCATGTGAAGGACTATCTGCGCACGTGGGCGATGAGCACGAACGCGACTACGAGCGTCTCCGCCTGCCACACGCTCGCGCTCGCGGGCGCGCCGGATCGCGACCGCATGCTGTACTGGTTCGACCGACGGGCACAGCTGGGCGTGCGCGAACGCGCTCAGCTCGCGCGCGCGTTCGTCCGCACGGGCGACCGGCCGCGCGCGACGGATCTGCTCGCCCACGCGCAGCCCGGGGAGCTGACGGACACCGCCTTCCTCGTGCTCGCGCTGCTCGACCTCGACCCGAAGGACGCGCGCGTGCTCGACGGCGTGGCGCGTCTGCTGCAGGCCCGCGACGGCGTCTCGCGCCACTGGGGCACGACCGCGGCGAACGCGCACGCGCTGCTCGCCCTCGGCGCCTACTACCGCCACGAGCCCGCGCCGAAGGGTGCGCCCGATCTGCGCCTGACCGTGGACGGCCACGAGGACGTGCTCACGCTCAAGCGCGCGAAGAAGATCACGGGCTGCGGCGACGTGGTGGTGGAGAACCGCGGCACGGCGCCCGCCTTCCTCTTCACGAGCGCGCTCGCGCTCGGCGACCCTGCCGCGCTCGGCGTCGAGACGAACGGCATCGCGATCACGCGCCGCTATCGGCGCACGGACGGCACGGATGCCGATCTCGCGCATCTCGTGCGCGGCGACATGCTCGTGGTCGAGCTCGCGCTCACCGCGCCCGCGAAGACCACGTACAGCGATCTCGTGATCGAAGATCTGCTGCCGGCCTGCTTCGAGCCCGACCCCACGGACGTGGAGAACACGTTCGACCTGACCTCCCCGAAGGAGAGGGCGCGACGCCTGTGGGAGATGCGCCGCGAGCTGCGCGACGACCGCGTGCTCGGCTTCACGAAGCGCTTCGTGCTGGAGGCGGGGAAGAGCGTGACGTTCCGCTATGCGGTGCGCGTGGTCTCGGCGGGCGAGTTCGTGCTGCCGGGTCCGTCTGTCGAGGCCATGTATGCGCCGGCGCTGCGCGCCCGCGGGGCCGCGTCGCGGCTCGTGGTCGCGAAATGAGGCGCGCGTGGAAAATCGCGCTCGGCGCGGCGGGGGCGGCGGCGCTCGTCTTCGCCGTGTCGTGGCTCGCCGTCGATCCGCATCTGGACGAGGCGGCCCGCTATCCCGGCGGCGTGGTGCTGCGCGACGCGGCGGGGCGCGTGCTGCGCGTGTCGCTCGGTCCGGGCGACGTGGACTGCCGTCCCTACTACGTGGCCTCCACGAACGACTGGATCGTGAAGGCGCTCGTGGCGAGCGAGGATCGCCGCTTCTTCCGCCACTGGGGCGTGAATCTGCCCAGCGTCGCGCGCGCCTGCGTGCAGAACGTGACCTCGCTGCGGCGCATCTCCGGCGCCTCGACGATCACGATGCAGGCCGCGCGCCTCATTTCGCCGCATCCGCGTTCGCTCGCGTGGAAGTACGTTGAGGCGTTCCGCGCACTGCAGATCGAGGCGCACCGCGACAAGCTCTGGATCGTGTCGCAGTATCTCAACCGCGCGCCGTTCGGGTCCAACCTCGTGGGCGTGGAGGCGGCCGCGAACGGCTGGTTCGGCAAGCGCGCGCGCGATCTGGGCCTCGGCGAGGCCGCGCTGCTCGCGGGCATGGTGCAGAGTCCGTCGCGGCTTCGTCCCGACCGCCATCTCGACCGCGCCCTGAAGCGGCGCGAATACGTGCTGGGGCGCATGCTTGCGTGCGGGATGATCGACGCGCGGCAGTACGAGGGCGCGCGCGCGACGCGGCCCGAGATCCGGCGCGGGCCGCGTCCCTTCGCGGAACCGTTCTTCTGCGACTGGGCGATGCGCCACGTGGCGCGCGACGCGGAGGCGGCGCGGCAGGGCGACGTGCGCACGACGCTCGACGCGGACATCCAGGCGCGCGCGAACCGGATCGTGGAGACGGTGGCGGCGGGCGGCCGCGCGGCGGCGGCGGTGGTGCTGCGCGTGGAGACGGGCGCCGTGCTGGCGCTCGCCTGTTCGGGCGACTACTTCTCGACGGTGGCCGGGCAGGTCAACGTGGCGACGGCGCCGCGTCCGGCGGGCTCCACGCTCAAGCCGTTCCTCGTGGCGCGCGCGCTCGACGACGGTCTCGTCACGCCCGAGGAGAAGCTGCCCGATGCGCCGCGCGCCTATCGCGGCTACAATCCGCAGAACTTCGACGCCTCGTATCGCGGCATGGTGACGACGGCCGACGCGCTCGTGCTCTCGCTCAACCTGCCGTTCGTGCATCTGCTCGAGCGGGTGGGCGTGTCGCGCTTCGGCACGACGCTGCGCGCGCTGGGCTTCGCCAATTTGGAGGACGCGGACGAGTCGTACGGGCTTGGCATGGCGATCGGCAACGTGCACGTCACGCTCGTGGAGCTTGTGAACGCCTACGCCTGTCTGGCGCGCGGCGGCGTGGCGAAGCCGGCGTGTGCGCTCGAGGTGGAGGTCGCGCGGCAGACGCCGGGGATGCGCGTCTTCAGCGAAGGGGCGAGCCGGCTCGTCACGGAGATGCTCGCGGGCGAGGCGCGCAGCGCCGCCGCGCTCGGCCACGTGGCGGACGTGCGCACGAGCCGCTTCGCGTGGAAGACGGGCACCTCCGCCGCCTATCGCGACGCCTGGACGGTGGCGTGGAATCCGGAATACGTGGTGGGCGTGTGGTGCGGGCACAAGGCGGGCGGCTTCGGCGACACGGGCGTGGTGGGCGCGGAGGCGGCCGCGCCGTCTGCCTGGCAGC
This sequence comes from bacterium, assembly GCA_963614205.1. Lineage (GTDB taxonomy): Bacteria > Verrucomicrobiota > Kiritimatiellia > RFP12 > UBA1067 > RUG572. The sequence continues at coordinate 7,318 of CAVEDG010000049.1, forward strand.
TGGCGCGTTCGCTCTATCCCGGCGAGAACGGGCCGTGGTTCGGCGCGTGGCCGGAGGAGGTCGTCGAGCGGCAGATCTGCGCGGAAAGCGGGCAGCCGCTCGGGCCGGACTGCCCCGAGGCGGCGACGGCGCGCGCGCTGCGCGGCCATTCGTCCACCACGCCGTGCACGCTGCACGTGCGCGGGATCGACGGCGAGGTGGCGCGGCGCGGCGATGCGTTCGTCGACGCCTTCCGCGGCGCGGAGACGAAGGCGCGGAAGCTCGCGATCCAGCGGCCGGAGGACGGCGCCGAGTTCCGTCTGCTGCCGGGGCTTGCGAACCAGCGCGTGGTCTGCCGCGTGGTGGGCAACGTGGAAGGGGGGCGCCTGTGGTGGTTCGTGGACGGCTGCAACGTGGGCGAGACGCGCGGTGCGCAGCCGTTCGCCTGGATGCCCGTGCCGGGCGCGCACCGCATCACCTGTTCCTCCGCCGACGGCGTCTCCGCCTCGGTCGCCCTCACCGTCGTCACGGAGTGAAATCTGCGCTTGACGAATGACACGGGGTATCGTAAACTATGCTTTTCTTTTGACATCCCAAGAGTAAGGTTCACACATGTTTGCTGACATTGCCGCGAAGGGCATCGACTGGTGCGTCTTCGGTTCGTTTGCCGTCTATCTCGTCCTGATGCTGGCCATCGGGTTCCTCTTCACGAGCAAGCAGGGGAACATGGGCGACTACTTCCTCGGCGGGCGCAAGATGAACAAGTGGGTCGTGGCGCTCTCCGCGCAGGCGAGCGACATGAGCGGCTGGCTGCTCATGGGTCTGCCGGGCGCGATCTATCTGGGCGGCTTCTCCGAGGCGTGGATCGGCATTGGCCTCGCGATCGGCACGTACCTGAACTGGAAGATCGTGGCCCAGCGCCTGCGCCACTACTCGCAGGTGTGCAAGGACTCGATCACCATCCCCGACTTCATCGCCAACCGCTTCCGCGACACAACGGGCGTCTCGCGCCTCGTGGCCGCGCTGATCATCCTCGTGTTCTTCACGTTCTACACGGCCTCGGGCTTCGTCTCGGCCGCCAAGCTCTTCTCCACCATGTTCCCGATCTCCTACAATGCCTCGCTCTGGATCGGCGCGCTCGTGGTCGTGGGCTACACGCTCTTCGGCGGCTACATGGCGGTGTGCTGGACGGACTTCGTGCAGGGCACGCTCATGTTCCTCGCGATCGTGATCGTGCCGGCCGTGGTGATCTGCGGCGCGGGCGGCTTCGCCGACACCGTCGACCAGCTCAACGCGATCAACGGCAATCTGCTCAACCTCTTCACGTCCGCCACCACGGGCAAGGCGTGCGGCTTCATTGGCCTGGCGAGCTGCCTCGCGTGGGGCCTCGGCTACTTCGGCATGCCGCACATCCTCGTGCGCTTCATGTCAATCGACAACCCGGCGGAGGTGAAGGGCTCGCGGCGCATCGCGATGACGTGGGTGTTCATTTCGCTCGGCGCGGCGGCGGCGCTCGGCCTCGTCTTCCACCTTTACCTCAAGCAGCACGGCCTGTCGCTCGCGGACGTGGGCGGCGACCCGGAGAAGTGCTTCATGGTCATGATCAACGGCATCTTCAACACGGGCATCGTCATGCGCCTCTTCGCGGGCATCCTGCTCTCGGCGATTCTCGCGGCGATCATGTCCACGGCCGACTCGCAGCTGCTCGTCTCGGCCTCGGCGTTCACGAACGACCTCTACGGGCGCGTGCGCAAGAACGCCTCGAACAAGGAGCTCGTGTTCGTCTCGCGCCTCGCGGTGGGCGCGGTCGCGATCATCTCCATTGCGCTGGCGATGAACACGGAGTCGGACTTCTTCAAGGTCGTGATGAAGATGGTGAGCTTCGCGTGGGCGGGCTTCGGCGCGTCGTTCGGTCCGCTCATCCTGCTGGCGCTCTTCTGGAAGCGCACGAACCTGGCCGGCGCGGTGAGCGGCATGATCGTGGGCGCCACCACGTGCTTCGTGTGGAAGTTCGTGCTCGCGGCGAAGTTCGCGGCGGCGCATCCGATCTTCAACCTCTACGAGCTCGCGCCCGGCTTCGTGCTCGCGTTCCTCGTCACGGTCGTCGTGTCGCTCGTCACGAAGAAGCCCACGCCCGACATGATCGCGGAATTCGAGAAGGTCGATTCCGCCAGCTGATCCGCGCCGGCGTTCCATCCGCACATCGGGCACCGAGGCGCCGGTTTTGGACTGGACTCTCTGGATTCTGCTCAGCGCGTGCGTTCTCGCGCTCTACGACATTGCCAAGAAGGCGAGCGTGCGGAACAACGCCGTGCTCCCCACGC
>CAVEDG010000050.1:0-9612 GCA_963614205.1 bacterium
CCTCGGCCTTTTGGTCCCGAACCAAACGCGCTACCAGACTGCGCTACGCTCCGAAGTGGCGAAAACGAGAAACAGTATACTCTTTTCGCGCCGCGCCGTCAATGGCCTGACGGACGAAATTCCGAAAAACAATTTCCGCGTTCGCATCTCGGCAGACGCAGAACGGAATCGGGGAACTGGTGGGCTATAGTAGATTCGAACTACTGACCTCTTCCATGTCAAGGAAGCGCTCTAACCAACTGAGCTAATAGCCCGTAAGAGGAACGGCAAATAGTTTACCACATTCCGAGGGTACGCGCAAGAGGGTGTCGGCGAATTTTCACGGCCCGACGGTGATGGCGTCCACGAAGACGTCGGGGGCGGGGGCGTTGGGATCGTCGCCGCCGCCGAGGCCGATCCAGAGCGCGTCGCCGCGTCGCGGCACGAACGTGCCCAGCGCATACCAGCGATAGCGCGTGGTGGGCTCGGCCGCCTCGGGTTTGCAGAAGGCAACCACGCGGTTGAAGGTGCGGTTGTAGACGCCGGCGCGGAAGGCGATCTCGTCCGCCGCCGCGGGACGCGACGTGCGCAGGCGCACGCGCAGCGTGTAGGCGCGCCCGGGCGCCAGCGCGAGCGACCGCAGATCGAGCCAGGCCGTGCAGCGGACTGCCGTGCCCGGCAGGCAAATGGCGCGGCCATCGCCCGCCGTTGGGTCGTCCACGTAGGTGAATCGCGTGGCGGGGAAGTCGCCCGTGAGCTGCGTCTCCTCGAGCCGGAGCCGCCGCGCGGCCGGCGCGGGCGGCGCCTCCTGCGCGGCGAGGGTTTGCAGGCGCGTGGTGAAGACGGTGCGGCCGGCGAGATCGTCGCAGAGGGCGAGGCCGCCGGGCCGCGCCATCGCCTCCACGAGCCGTCGCGCCGCGTCGCGTTCCGCGCGCCAGCGCGCGGGCTCGGGCGGCACGAAGCCGGGCCTCGCCGCGCCGCGCAGCGCGCACGTGAAATCGACGGGCACGCGCGCGAGCCGCGTGGCCGCCTCCCACGCCGTGCCGCGCGCGCGCGCCTCGGCCCGCGCGAGCGCCGCATCCGCCCGCGCAAGCGCCGCCGGGTCGAGACCGCCTTCGTAGATGCTCGTGAAGCAGCCCATGGGGAAGCGCTTCGTGTCGCGCGGCGCCCGCTGCAGCGCGTCGAAGGCCTCCTGCACGTCGGGCGCGGCGGGGCCGAAAAGATCGCGGAAGGCGCGGGCGAGCAGCGCGCGTTGATCCGCCTGTGGATTCCACATCGTTTTGGCGAGCAGCCAACAGCGGAGGTTGTTCCAGACGTCGTTCGGGCCGCCGCCGTTCGTGAGCGCGAAGAGCTCCTCCACGCCCTGGTCGCGGTAGAAGGCGAGATTGCCCTGCAGCGCGCGAAAGTTCGGCCACACATGGTGGTAGTTCGCGTAGTCCGCCGCGTAGTCCCACACGGCGAGGCGCGTGCCGAGCGCGCGCCAGCCGCGAAAGTCGCTCAGCGTGGAGCGGTTTGCGCGTGCGCGGCTTTCGGGAATCGGCCGCGCGAAGTCGCATTCGATCGTGCACAGCCACACCTGCACGTTGCGGCGCGGCGCCACGCCCACGGGCGGGTGGCGCGTGTAGCCGTAGGCGAGCGTCTGGATCACGGCTTCGGGATAGCGCGGCTCCACGGCGGCGGCGATCGCGTTCACGAAGGCGATCAGCGGGCCTGCGGGCGACTGCGCGCGCCGGGTGGCGGCGAGACAGGTTTCGCAGGCGCAGGCGTTGTTCCAGTCGTTGGGCGACACGCCGTAGTAGCGCGCGCCCTTGGGATACGTGGCGGCAAGGCGCGCAAGCACCTTTTCCGTGCAGAGGCGCAGCACGTCGGGATGCGTGAGGCAGAGCTGCGTTTCGTGGCGCAGGCGATGGCCGCCCACGAACGAGAAGTAGTCGGGATGCGCGTCGAAGTATTTCTCCGGCGGCAGCAGACGATTGAAGGTGTGGCACATGCCGAGCTCGTCGTCGAAGCGGAAGCGGCTGCCGCCGAGCGTCGCGTCGAAGGCGGTCAGGTTGAGCTTGTTGCGCGCGGCGAAGGCGGCGGGCACGCGCCAGTTGAGCGTGCGCAGCGCGAAGGCGGGCTTCTGCGTCTCGTCGAGCGTGGCGGGCACGGCGAACGTCGCGCGCGCGGGCACGACCTCGAAGCCCGGCCCGTACCAGCCACAGCCGCCGAAGCGCTCGAAGAGGTCGCACACGCCGTAGAGCGGTCCGCGCCCGGCGCCGCCCACGATCAGCAGGTGCGGCGGCACGGCCTTCAGGCGGAAGCCCTCGTCGCCAAGGCCGCGCGCGGGATCGGGGTCGCCCAGCAGCGTGGCGGTGTGGCGCGTGGCGCCGAGCAGAATCGCGCGCGCGGGCAGCGGCGCCGCGTCCGTGACCACGGGCAGGTCCACGCCCGTCCGGCGCCGGAGAAGGTCGCACAGTTCGGCGGCCGCGCGGCGTTCGCAGGGCGTGGAGTCCCGGCGCACGACCACCGTGCAGTTGGTCGGCGCAAGAAGCAGCGCGGAGCAGAGAAGGGCGAAGGTCATTGTCGAAACTGTTGAGGCGCCGCGAGGGCGGCGGCGAAGGAGCGGTCGTGCGTGGCCACGATGACCGTGGCGGGCACGGTGCGCAGGAGGGCGGCGAGGCGCGCCTTCTCGTCGGCGTCGAGCGCGGCGGTGGGTTCGTCGAGCAGCAGCAGGCCGGGTTCGGCCGCCAGCGCGCCGGCGAGCGCCACGCGCTGGCGCTGACCGCGCGAGAGCGTGGCGATGGGGCGATTGTCCGTGGGCAGTCCGAGCGCGGTCAGCAGGGCGTCGACGCGGCGCGCCACGTCCTTTGGCGCGCGGCCGCGCAGCGCATACGCCACGTCTTCGCGCACGGTCGGGAAGAGGAACTGGTCGTCGGGATTCTCGAACACCGCGGCGAGCTGCCGCCGCGCCGCGCGCAGGGTGAGTCCACGCAGCGCAAGGCCGCTCAGCGTGACGGTGCCTTCGTAGGGCACGCAGCCGGCGAGCACGGCGAGCAGCGTCGTCTTGCCGCTGCCGTTGGGGCCCATAAGCGCGACCTTCGCGCCCGGCTCCACGTCGAACGCCTCCCGCTCGAGCGCCGGCTCCGACGCGCCCGGATAGCGCACGCGCAGATGACGCACGTGCACGCGCACGGGCTCGGAGGGCGCGCGCGCCGCGCGACGCAGGTCCAGTGCGCGCGCGAGGTGTTCCGCGTCCTGGCTCAGCGCCTCGAACCAGCGCAGCGTCTGCGCGCACACGAGCACCACGCCCTCCGGCAGATGCAGCGCGCGCAGGGCGCGGAGGAACCGCACTTCGCACACGCCGTCGCGCCGCGCAAGCGCGCCCACGAAGAACGGCACGAAGACGAGCATGACCACGACGCCCGGCAGCCCCGCACAGAACGACGCGCCCGCCACAACGCCCGCCGGCAGCTGCGGGAACAGCTGCGCCAGCGCCCACATCAGCCCCGCGTGCACCACGCGGCCCAGGCCGAGCACGCACGCGAGCAGCACGAACGCGCGCCGCACCGAGGCCGCCGCGAACGCGCGCCCCGCGCCGAGCAGGGCCACCTGCAGCGCGAGCTCCACGCTCGTCACGGCCGCAAGCGGCGGCCACAGCAGGGGCATGCCCGTGAGGCACGCGCTCACCCACGGCACAAGCGCCGCCACGGGCACGGCGCGGCGCGGCGACACGAGAAACGCGAGCGTGACGAGCGGCCAGTACATCGGCAGCAGCAGCGCCCCCGCGAGGCCGCACGCATGGAACAGCGTGGGCAGCGCCAGGGCGAGCGCGCCGAAGAGGCCGCAGTAGGCGAGTTCACGCGTCTTCACGCCCTAGCGCCGCCACGAGGTCGTATACGAGGGCTGCGGTTTCCCGCGCCCGCCAGAGCCGCCGTAGCCACCGCCGTAGCCGCGGCCGCGACCGCCGCCCAGATCGTCGTCGTCATCGTCGTCGTCGAACGGCTTGGGCGCGGGCGCGGAGTAGAGCTTCTGCTCCTCCACGAGCTCGCGCGGAATCTCGCGCACGAAGATGGAAGGCTCCACGGGATACAGGCCGCCGTCGGCCGTCTTCTTCACGCGCGGCACGCACATGTAGAGGCGGTCCTTCGCGCGCGTGACGGCCACGTAGAAGAGGCGGCGCTCCTCGGAGATGTTGCCGCTCTCCATCGCGCGCGCGCTCGGGAAAACGGTCTCGGAAAGCCACGGCAGAATCACCACGGGCCACTCCATGCCCTTCGCCTGGTGCACGGTGGTGAGCGTGACGTGGTCTTCGGGCAGGTCGTCGCGCGCCCGCGCGTCGAGATTCGTCATGAGCGCGACCTCGTCGAGGAACTGCCGCAGGCCGCCGGGCGTGGAGGCGATCTGCGCCGTGAGTTCGCCAAGATCCTCGAGGCGGGACTCCGCGTCCTCGGGCTCGAACGACTGCTTGAGGTGGTCGGCGTAGAAGAACTGCGTGAAGTCCTCGATGAGCTTGCGGTCTTCGTGGTTGGCGAGATGCGCGGGCGCGGCGGCGAACGCCTTCGCCATCTGGTTCCACGCCTCGCGGCCGCGCGCGCTGACCATCTTGCCGAAGGCGTCCAGAACGTCCGCGCGCGAGATGTCGAAGGCGTTGCCGAGCTTGGCCCAGTACTTGCGCGCGGAGGTCTCGCCCACGCCCGGCAGCAGTTCCACGAGGCGCAGGAAGCTGAGCTCGGAGGTCGGGTCGAGGCAGAGGCGCAGGAACGCGAGCACGTCCTTCACGTGCAGCTGCTCGAACACGCCCACGCCGCTCGTGATGCGGAACGGGATGTGGTTGCGCGTGAGCGTCATCTGGATGTCGATCGACGTGTAGTGCGACCGGTAGAGGATCGCGATGTCGCGGTAGGCCACGCCGTTGCGCGGCATGGCCGTGAGCAGACGCAGAATGGCCTCGGCCTGCGCGCGGCCGTCGTAGACGTGGAAGAGGCGCGGCTTGGGCGCGGCGCCCGTGCGGAACGGACGCAGCGTCTTCTCGAACTGGTGCTGCACGTCCTTCATCACGCAGTTGGCCACGTCGAGGATCGGCGAGAGGGAGCGGTAGTTGCGCTCGAGCTTGACGATGCGGCAGCCCGGCCAGCGCGAGGGGAACTCCATGATGTTCTCGAACTTCGCGCCGCGCCACGTGTAGATGCACTGGAAGTCGTCGCCCACCACCATGATGTTGCGGTGCCTGGCGGCGAGGAGGTCGGTGAAGCGCGACTGGATCGCGTTCGTGTCCTGGTATTCGTCCACGAGCACGTACAGGAAATGCTCCTGCAGGAAGTCGCGGATGCGGTCGTTCTCCTCGAGCAGGCGCAGACCGTTCACGAGCAGGTCGTCGAAGTCCATCGCGCCGAGTTCGCGCTTCTTCTCGCCATAGGCGTTGCACACGGCGAGCACGGGCCCGGGGTCGATCGCCGCCTTCGTCTGGTAGCTGCGCACGACCTGTTCGAGCGTGCGCGAGCTGTTCGCCGCGTCGCTCACGAGCTTGAGCAGCACGTCCTTCTTCGGAAAGTCCTTCGCGTTCTTCACGAGCTCCTTGACGCACTGACCCATGAGCTTCTTCTGGTCGTCCTCGTCGAGAATCGTGAAGTCGCGCTTGTAGCCGAGGCACGCGCCGTACTGACGCAGGAGGCGCGCGCACACGTGGTGGAACGTGCCGCTCCACACGCCGCCCATGCCGGGCACAAGCGACTCGGCGCGCTCGAGCATTTCGCGCGCGGCGCGGTTCGTGAACGTGAGCAGCAGGATGCGCTCCGGCGGCACGCCCTTCTCCACGAGGAAGGCCACGCGGTGCACGAGCGTGCGGGTCTTGCCCGTGCCCGCCGCCGCCAGCACGAGCATCGGGCCGTCCGGCGCCGTCGCCGCGGCGCACTGTTCAGGGTTCAGGACTTTCGCAAAATCGGTCATGGGAGATAGTTGGTAGTTGGGAGTTGGTAGTTGATAGTTGGGAGTTGATAGTTGGGAGGTGGGAGGTGGGAGGTGGGAGTTGGGAGTCAATTCGGGAGGCTGCGGCGGAAGAGGATCGTGTCGCCGGTGATGGCGGGGCCGGGAGCGGCGCGCCAGGCGGCCTCCGCCCGGAAGAGAAGCGGCGGTTTGCGCAGGGGCTGCGCGAGTTCCGGCGCGCGCAGCAGCGCGTCGAAATCGACCCAGTTCGCGCGCTCGCGCGCAATCCAGACGGCGGCGAGATACGTCGCGTCGCGGCCGCAGAAATCCCACTTCGGCGCGTTGAAGCAACGCAGGGCAAACACGAAGTCGCCCACCGCCGCCACGCCCTCGAAGCCGTGCTCGCCGCGGTCGAAGTCCGGCAGCTCGCCGAAGACCGTGCGGCAGCGGTCGAGATCCGCGTAGGAAATCGCGCTTTTTAGGTAGGTCCAGGCGAGGCCGTGCCCCGCCGTGTAGACCGCCAGGGGGAAAAGGCCGGTCATGGCGCGACCTCGGCCTTTTCGTGGCGCGCCAGCGCATCGGCGGCGGCGGTGCGCCCGTTTGCGGCGGCCGCGCGGTACCAGTCCTGCGCCAGTTTCCGGAACTCGTCGGCGTTGGGCGCGGGGCGCGACACGCACACGGCCGTGGCGCCGGGCGCGACGTCGATGCGCCGCAGCCAGTTGCGCCAGGACGCGCCGCGCTCCTCCGCCGTGCGCACCCAGCCGCCCCAGCCCCAGATGTCGTAGACGCGCGCGAGCTCCTCCTGCGCCTCGGCGTTTCCCGCCTCGGCCGCCTCGCAGAGCCGTTCGTGCGCGGCCTGCGGCGACGGCGCGGCGCGCGCCTGCGCGAGTTTCCGCGCGGCCGCCTCCGTCGCGCGCGCGCGCGTCGCCTCGGCCTTCGTCCACGCCGACCACGCCGCCGTGCCCAACCGCTTTGCAAGCCGCTGCGAGGCGACCGTGGGCACGTTCGTGGCAACGGCGGCGGGGGCGTTCGTCGTCGCGGGCGCAAGCACCACCGCGGTCGCGTTCGTCGCCACGCCGCGCGTGACGGCGCCCACGGCGCGCGCGGCCGCCGCGCGCAGATGCACAAACACGGCCACGCCACAGGCCAGCGCGAACACGATGAGCAGCAGCGCGCGCAGCGCCTTGGGCGTCTCCGCGGCCGGCGGCACGGCGGGTCTCTTGGGCGTCTCCTCCGCCGGCGCTTCGGTCGGCGCGGCCGCGCGCGCGGCCTCTTCGAGACGGCGCAGCGCGCCGCCGGGCATGGCGGCCTCGGGACGACCGTTCGGCACGCCGAAGTCGGCGAAGCCCGTGCAGCGGCGCACGAAGGCGTTGATGCCGAATTCGCCCGCAGGATCCATGAGCACGCTGACCATCGCCCAGTCCACATCGGGGTGGTCGTGGCCAATCAGGTCGAGATCGCGCGGCGTGAAGGCGTGCAGAACGTCGTCGGCCGTCTGATAGCGGTCCACCTGCGTGAAGACGAGCGTGAGCTGCGGATGCGAGGGCAGCGCCTTCACGGCCTTGAGCGACTCGTTCGTGACCCACACGGCGCCGCGGTTCGCGTCGTTGTTCCGCAGATCGAGCGCATCCTGCAGGTTGAAGAGCACGAACACGCGCGCGGCCGCGTCGAGCGCGGCGCGCAGACGCGCGATCTCCGCCGCATGGGCCGCCGCGCGTTCGCGGAAGGCGGCCGGGTCGGGTTCGTCGTCGGCATTGAGAAAGGCGAGCCGGTAGACTTCGCCGGGATAGTCGAGGATCTCGAGCGCACCCGCGTCCGCGCCGTCGCGTTCGATGCGCCAGGCCATTTCGCGCACGTTCGCGGTCTGGCGCGGGAAGCCGTCGCGCCTGAAGTCCTCGGGCGCGATCGTCGCGAACGTGTAGGCGCCGCGATCGACGGGGCGCAGATACCAGCCCGCGCCGCGTTCGCGCGCAAACGCGCGCACGAGCGCCATGGCAAGCGTGGTCTTGCCCGAACCCTCGACGCCGAGAAACAGAATGTTCGCCGAAACCGTCATGATCTCCTCTTCCGTGTCGGGACTAGTATACCACAGTTCAACTCCGCGCCCCGCTACCAGAACACGCGCACGCGCACGTGGGGGCGCATGAAGAAGCGCTTCGTGTGCGTGAGGTGCGGGAAGAGCGCCTGCGCGAGATGGCCCTCGGCCATGGGCACGATCACCACGGTGGGCTTCACGCCCGCGTCGGCCAGCGCGCGGAGGTCGTCGAACGACGTCCAGTAGCCCGTGAGACGTTCCAGCCGACGGTTGTACCAGGGGAACGGCCAGGTGTCCTCCGGCGGCAGCGCCACGGCGATGAACGGCTCGGCGGCGGGCGAGGCGGCGACGGCGGCGGCCACGCAGGCGGCGAGATCGCGTACCTCGGGCGAGGCGTGGGCGTAGTTGTAGGGGATGTCGGGCGAATCGGGGTTGCGCGCCATCCGCGCGAGACCGGGCACGTGTTCCGCGAGGAGGCACGCGAGCGGCAGGGCGACGAGGAAGGCGAGGGAGGCGCCGACATGGGCCGTGTGCGGCGACGTGCCGCGCGCAACGGCCTCTTCGCGCACGACGTCGCGCGCGAGAATCAGGCCCAGCGCGACGCTCACGAGAAACGGCACGAGCAGCTGGAGCGTGCACCAGGGCGTCTTGTAGGGGAGCGCCGAATAGAACACGAGCAGCACGGCCGTGTAGAGGGAGACGGCGAAGAAGGTTTTGAGGAGAGATTGGTTGAGGCGTTCGCGCAGGTTCTTCCGGCAGGCGGCGAACACGGCGAGGGGCAGCAGCACGAAGACGAACTGCGTGAGGGGGAGGAGATTCGCGAAGGCGAGATCGACCGCGAAGCCGCCGTCGGGGCGAGGGGCGTTCCCGCAGAAGAGCCACTGGAGATGCTGCCACCATGGATGCACATGCCAGTCGGCGCCTGCGGAGGCGGAAGAGTCGCCGACGGCGCGACCGAGGTAGTGGAGCGGCGCGGCGATGAAGGCGTTGTAGACGCCCGACCACTCCCGGCCGCCGGCGGAGAAGAGCAGCCCGGCCGTGAGCAGGAACGCGAGAATCGCGAGAACCGCGTGCTGACGCTTCAGGCCGAACGTGTCCGCGCGCGTGACGTACAGCACGAGCGCGACGGGCGCGGCGGCCGCGAAGGCGAGCAGGCTCGTCTCCTTCGTGGCGAAGGCAAGCCCGGCGGCGACGCCCCCGAAGAGCGCCCAGGTGCCGGGCTTGAGGCGACGGGGCTTGGAAGCGTCCAGCGCGCGCGCGTAGCCGACGGCGGCCCAGAACATCATCAGGGTGAAGCAGACGAGCAGCATCTCCTGGATGAAGTCCGTCGCGAAAAACGCGAAGAGCGGCGCGGTGGCGACGAGCAGCACGGCCACGCCCGCGCCCAGCGCGGCCTCGAGAAACGAAGCGCGGCGGTCGGGTGCGCGCAGCAGCATGAACAGCGCGTGGCCCAGCGCCAGCAGCCCCAAGCCGGCAAAGAGCAGCGGCGTGGCGCGCAGGAGCGCGCCGTCGAGCGTCGCCGTGGTCGTGTGCCCGAAGGCGCGCTGCAGCGGCGCGGCCGCGTAGTAGAGCGTGGGGCCGTGGTGATCTTCGGGCGAGTAGGTGTAGTGCCCCGTCTCCAGCAGACGCCCGACGGTGAAGGCCTGGTTGGCCTCGTCGGGATGGAAGGTGCGCGCGAGAAGCGACATGGCGGA
>CAVEDG010000051.1:0-9510 GCA_963614205.1 bacterium
AAAAATGAAAAGTTAAAGGTTAGAAGTTAGAAGTTAGAAGTTAGAAGTTAGAAGTTGAAAATGAAAAGTTAAAAGTTAAAGGTTAAAGGCTAAAGGTTAAAAAATGGGAGCGGAAAGTTAAAGGTCAGCGGAGAGCCTGGGAGGCCTGGGAGATGATCGGGCCGAGGAGGATGAGGAAGACGGCGGGGAAGATGCACAGCAGCAGCGGCCCGAGCATCTTCACGGGGGCTTCGTTGGCGAGGCGTTCGGCGCGGTCGAAGCGGCGCGCGCGCAGCTGTTCGCTCTGGATGCGCAGGATCGAGCCGATCGAGACGCCGAGCTCGTCCGCCTGCACAAGCGCGTGCGTCACGCTCCGGAGATCCGCCAGGCGCACGCGCTCGGACATGTTGCGCAGGGCGACGCGGCGCGGCGTGCCCACCTGGATCTCGCGCGTCATGCGGATGAGCTCCTCGTTGAGCGCGTCGAGGCGGCGATGCGCGCAGTTGCGCTGCAGGGCGCTCATGAAGTCCATGCCCGCCTCCACGCTCAGCGTGAGCAAATCGAGCACGAACGGCAGCGCGCGCGTGACTTCGAGATGCCGCCGCTTGAGCGCGCCCCGCAGCCACGCGAGCGGATAGACGTAGCACGCGCCCACGCCCAGCGCGCACAGCGCAAGCGCGTTCTGCGCGAGAACCGAGTCCGGCGCGAGCGCGCCCAGCGCGAAGACGAAGACGCACCACGCGCCGCCGCACACCACGGGCGTCACGATCTTGAGCGCAATGAACTCCTGCGCCGTGAGCAGCCCTTCGAGGCCGGCGGCCACGATCATCCACGCCGCCTCGTCGCGCTGCCGCGCGAAGAACGACCCGCCCGCCAGACGCGCGACGTTCGGCGCCAGCGGCAGCACAAGACGCAGAAGCAGCGGAATCTTCCGCTCGGTCCTGCGCCCGTCCGCAAGCGTGACGTACGTGATCTCGCGGGCGACGAGGCCCGCGTAGAGCGCGATTCCGACCGCACAGAGCGTCCAGGCAAGAATGATGGCAAGCTGCAGCAGCGACATGATGTTTGCGAACCGGCCTTCCCGCGTGAAGCGGCACTCTCGGTTCGGCAAACAGTCTACCAAATTCATTCTCGCCTGTGAAGCGGCGATTTGGTACACTATATGCCGTTTCCGCGGGACAGTAGCTCAACTGGACAGAGCGACGGTTTCCTAAACCGTAGGTTGGGAGTTCGAGTCTCCCCTGTCCCACCATAAAAGAGCCCGAACCGCGAGCGCGGCGCCGATCAGAAACAACGCGAGCGAGATGGTCTGGCTGATCGAGAACGGTCCCACGGCGGCGCGCGGGTCGCCGCGCAGGATCTCGATGCCGAAGCGGATGCACGCATAGCCCACGAGATAGGCGCCGGAGAGGAGACCGGGCGCGCGCTTCCAGAAGCGGCGGTAGAGCGCGCACAGCGCCGCGAAGAGCAGCGCCACCGCCGCCGCCTCGAAGAGCTGCGTGGGCAGCACGGGCAGCGCGCGCGCCGCGCTGCTCGAGATGAACCCCTCCCGCAGCTGCTCGTGCCACGCCGGCGAGCCGCGCGGAAACGCGACCGCGCACGCGCTCGCAGGCGCGAGCCGTCCATAGCAGCAGCCGTAGAAGAAACAGCCAATGCGGCCGAAGGCATGCCCCAGCGGCACCACCACCGCGAAGAGATCCGTGAGCGGCAGAATGCGTTCGCGATGCGCGCGACACCACGCCACGAACACGAGCGCGGCGAGAATGAAGCCGCCGTAGAACATGAGCCCGCCCTGATCCACGCGCAGCACGCGCAGGGGCGCGGCCGCGAACTCGGCCGTCCAGTGTTCGATCACGTACGCGAGGCGCGCGCCGACCACGCCCACCACCATCATCAACAGCAGCAGATTCGAAAGCGGCTCCGGGTTGCGTCCCGTGCGCCGGCACAGCCACGCGATCACCTGCCACGCCGCGAGGAAGCCCAGCGCCATGCACGCGCCGTACGTCTTGACGTTCAGGAAGCCAAGGGAAAACAGATCGGGATGCATTCTTCTTACAGACCTTTCAGAATATCGACGGCGAGGCGCGTGGGCGCCGTGTTCGTGGGCGTGAGCCACCAGCCCTCGCCGCGCTGCAGCGACACGAGACGCAGCGCAATGCGTGCGCGGGAAAGCCCGTTTGTGCGGAAGAGGTCGCCACGAGGCGGCGCGTTCGTCTCCGCCGCCCGCCGTGCCAGCCAGGCCTCCGCGCGGTCAAGCGCGTGATCGACCTCGTTCTGCACCGAGGGTTCGAGCGGATTCTCCGCCTGCGGCAGCGGACGCACCGCGAACGCCGCCGCCAGCAGTGTTGCCAAAACCGTCTTCATCGTGTAAACTCTTTCGCCATGGACTCACTAGAGTATACCACAAAAGGCCGAGGGCTTTCACTTCTTTCCGGCGGGCTCGACTCGCAGCTCGCCGTGTGCGTGCTGCGCGAGGCCGGCGCCGAGGTCGAGGGCGTGACCTTCGAGACGCCCTTCTTCGCCGCCACCGCCGCGCGCAAGGCCGCCGCCGCGCTCGGCATCCGCCTGCACGTGGTGGACTTCACGACGGACGAACTCGCCCTCATCGAGAACCCGCCGCACGGCTTCGGCGGCGCGATGAACCCCTGCATCGACTGCCACGCGAAGATGATCGCGCGCGCGGGCGAGCTCATGACGCAGCTCGGCTACGACTTCGTGGCGACGGGCGAAGTGCTCAACCAGCGCCCGATGTCGCAGAACCGGCAGTCGCTCGGCGTGGTCGAAAAGTGCTCCGGGCTGAAGGGCCGGCTCGTGCGTCCGCTCAGCGCGCAGCTGCTCGAGCCGACAATCCCCGAGCAGGAGGGGCGGCTCGACCGCGCGAAGCTGCTCGGTCTCTCCGGCCGCCGCCGCGAACCGCAAATGGCGCTCGCCGCGCGGTTCGGCCTCGTGGACTATCCCTCGCCCGCCGGCGGCTGCAAGCTGACGGAAAAGGGCTTTGGCCGCCGTCTGCGCGACCTGCTCGAGCACGAAGGTCTCGGCGACCGCCGTCTCGTGGAACTGCTCAACAGCGCCCGCCGGTTCCGTCTGCCGGGCGGCACGGGCGTGATTCTCGGCCGCGACGCGCGCGAGAACAAGCTGCTGCGCGAGACCGCCCTTCCGGAGGAGACGCTCGTCGCGCCCGTCTCGGCGCCCGGCCCCACCGCGCTGCTGCCGCGCGTCGCCTCGCCCGACGACCTCGACCTCGCCCGCCGCATCGTGTGCGCCTGGAGCCGCTGCGACCAGCTGCCGGGCGACGTGGTCGTGCGCACGACCACCGCCGGCGTCGCCACCGACCTTCCCGTGCCGCGGCCCTACGACCGCGCCGCGTTCCAGCCGTTCCAGATTCTCTAGCCATTCATTCCCGGAAACCGCCATGCTTGACCAAATCGCCGCCCACCTCGACTCCATCGCCGCGCTCGCGCCCGTCTGGGGCTATTTTCTCGTGTTCCTCTTCATGACGATCGAGAGCTCGTTCATTCCGTTCCCGAGCGAAGTCGTGATGATTCCCGCCGGCTTTCTCGCGGCGCGCGGCGAACTCTCGCTGCACGCGCCCGTGCCCGATCTCGCGCTCGCCTGCCTCGTGGGGCTCGCGGGTTCGCTCGCCGGTGCGCTCTTCAACTACTGGGTCGCCGCGAAGCTGGGCGAGCCGTTTCTGCGCCGCTACGGCAAGTGGTTCTTCCTCAAGCCCGAGGCGCTCGACCGCGCGTGCGAGGTCTTCAACCGCTACGGCGCGGCGACCACGTTCGTGTGCCGCCTCGTGCCCGTGATTCGCCAGATCATCTCCGTGCCGGCGGGCCTCGCGCGCATGCCGCTCAAGTCGTTCACGTTCTTCACGGGGCTCGGCGCCGGCATCTGGACGGTCATCCTCGCCCTGGCGGGCTACGCGCTCGGCCGCTCCGCCGGCGACATCACCTACACCGAGCTCGTCCGTCGCGGCAAGGCGATGATCGACGCGAACCTCGTGTGGGTCATCCTCGGCGCCGCCCTTCTCGCCGCCGTCTACCTCGGCGTCTCCCACCTCGTGATGAAGCGCGACAGACCGGCCTGAACGCATCAGCGCAGCGTCGATTCGTTCGCGTCCGGCGCGCGCACGCGCCAGGGGAAGGCGTCGAGTTCCACGAGCGCCTCGCCCGCGAGGAAGAGCGAACCGCACACCACGAGCGCGCCGTTGTTCACGCGCGCCCAGGCCAGCGCCTTCGCGAGCGCCTCCGCGAGCGAGGGACACGCCTCGGCGGAGGCGAAGCCGGCGAGCTGCATGCGCTCGGCCGTGGCGGCGGGGTCGAGCGAGCGCGCATTGCGGATGGGCGTGGCCCAGCCGTGCGTGGCGATGGAGCTCATGATGCGCAGATGCGCGAGAACGTCCTTGTCGCCGCAGAAGCCGGCCACGAGGCCCACGGGATGCGGCGCGGCGCCGTCCTGCACCGCGTCGCGCAGGGCGAGCGCGCCGTCGGGATTGTGGGCGCCGTCGATGAAGATCTCCACGCCGTCGTGCACCACGCGCTGGCAGCGGCCCGGCCACACCACGCGCTCGAGGCCGGCGACGATCGCGTGGTCGGGCGTCTCGAGGCCGCACTCCTTCGCGAGCACGTCGATCGCGGTGAGCGCCGTCATGGCGTTCTCGACCTGGAACGCGCCGAAGAGCGCGAACGAGGCGGGCGGCAAATTGCGCACGGCCGTGGTGAGCGTGAGGGGCACGACGCGCTCCACCGTGACGTGATCCTCCACGGCCGTGAACGGGCAGCCGTCGAGCGAGGCCGCGCGTTCGATGACCTCCAGCGCGGCCTCGGGCATGGCGCCGCACACCACGGGGCGGCCGGGCTTGACGATGCCGGCCTTCTCCTCCGCGATCGCCACGTGCGTGGTGCCGAGCCAGTCGCAGTGGTCGAGGCCGATGCGCGTGACCACGCTGGCGAGCACGGTCTCGGGCGCGATCACGTTCGTCGCGTCGAGGCGGCCGCCCAGGCCGGTTTCGAGCACCACCACGTCGGGCTTCGCCTCCGCAAAGAGCGTGAACGCCATGGCCGTGAGCGTCTCGAAGAACGTCACCTCGACGCCCCGTTCGCGCTCCACGCGCGCGATCACGTCGAGCACGCGCTCCGCCACGGCCTCGAGCGCCGCATCGTCCACGGCGCGGCCGTCGAGGAAGAAGCGCTCGTTGATCGAGATGAGGTGCGGCGAGGTGTAGCGCGCCACGCGGTAGCCCGCCGCGCGCAGGATCTCGTCGATCAGCGCGCACGTGGCGCCCTTGCCGTTCGTGCCCGCCACGTGCACGTAGCGCAGCGTATCCTGCGGATTGCCGAGCGCGGCCATCACCGCGCGCATCACGTCGAGGCCGGGACGCATCCCGAAACGGCGCCGTTCCATCACGCCGCGAAGGCGCGAATTGTCTTCTAGAGCCATAGTTTCACCCTTGCGACGGCGACGACCGCCGTCAGGCCATATCCCGTGAGGATCAGCCACAGCAGCCGGTCCGTGAGCAGGATCTTCTCGGGGCGGCCCACGTCGCCCCTTCCGTACACGAGAACGAGATACCGCGCGAGGCCGAGCGCCACGAACGCCGCCGTCGCCGCGAGGCCGCGCGTGCCGAAGCGCGCCACCGTGTCCGCCGCGAGCGTGTAGCACAGATACACGCCGACCGTCGCCGCGGCGGAGAGGAAGATGAGCGCGTCGAGCGCCGCGGGGTGGTAGCCCTTCAGCGCGGCGCGGCTGTCCCGCGCGAACAGGCGCTCGTGCCGCCGCTTGCACAGCGCGAGGAAGAGCGCGAGCAGGAACGTGCACGCGAGCAGCCACGGCGAGATGCGCGCCGAAATCGCCGACGCGCCCGCCACCGCGCGCAGCACGAAGCCCGCCGCGATCACCGCCACGTCCACGTAGGGGATGCGCTTGAGGAAGCCCGAATAGGCGCATTGCATCACCGTGTAGACGAGCAGCACCGCGAATCCGCTCGTGCGCTCCGGATGCCGCAGCACGAGATAGCACGGAAACGCCTGCCCCAGCGCGAAGAGCACGAGCGCCATGCGCACCGCCGCGATCTTCGAGATGAGCCCGGACGCGATCGGCCGCCGCTTCTTCACGGGATGCAGCCGGTCTTCGTCGTAGTCCGCCACGTCATTGAGCAAATAGAACGCGCTCGAGAGCAGCGAGAACGACAGCGCCATCGCGCACACGAGCAGAAACGCGCCCCAGTGGCGCGCCACGGCCGCCTGCGAGGGGTCCGCGAACGCGAAGAACCACGCCGCGAACACCACGGCGTTCTTCGTCCACTGATTGATGCGCAGCGCGCGGATCCAGGTCTTCATGACGGAAGGAAGAGTTTGCGGACTACTTGCCGAAGCGCAGGCGGAACACCATCTTGAGCGTTTCGGTGGCGATGGAGCCGGAGATCTTCGAGACGCCCGCGCGCCGTTCGGTAAACGTGATCGGAATCTCCCGCAGGCGCAGACCCATCTGCGCCATGCGGTAGTTCATCTCCATCTGGAACGAATAGCCGAACGAGCGGATCGCGGAGAAGTCGCCGAGACGCTCGAGCGCCGCGCGTGTAAAGCACTTGAAGCCGCCCGTGGGATCCTGCACGGGCACGCCGAGCACGAAGCGGATGAAGCGGCCGCCGAAGAACGAGATGAACCAGCGACGGAACGGCCAGCCCACGCAGCGGCCGCCCTTCACGTAGCGCGAACCGATCGCGACGTCCGCGCCGCCCTCCGTCACGGCCGCGAGCAGACGCGGCACGTCGGCGGGATCGTGCGAGAAGTCGCAGTCCATCTCCACCACGTGCGTGGCGCCGCGGGCGAGCGCCGCGGCAAAGCCGGCCACGTAGGCGCGGCCGAGGCCCTCCTTCTTCGCGCGGTGCATCACGGCGAGACGCGGCTCGCGCGCGGCAAGATCGTCGAGAATCGCGCCCGTGCCGTCCGGCGAGTTGTCGTCGAGAAAGAGCACCTGCCCTTCCGGCGGCAGAACGGCAAGAACCGCCGCGGCCATGGCCGCGACGTTCTCGCGTTCGTTGTAGGTGGGGATGACGACGATCGGCTTCATCGGGGTGTTCATTCCGCAGGCGCGTCCTTTGCGTCCTTGACCTTGAGCGTCTGGCCCAGCATGAGCGACGCCGTGGGCGAAAGGCCGTTGACCTTGGCGAGTTCCTGCACGGTGACGCCGCTCTGGCGCGCGAGGCGCGAAAGCGAATCGCCCGCCTTGACCTTGTAGGTCTTCCAGCCGGCCGGCGCCGCCGCGTCCGCCGTCTCGGTCGCCTTCGCGGGTTTCTTCGGCGGCTTCTTCGTCTCCTTCGCGGCGGCCGGCGCGGGCGCGGGCGTTTCCGCCACCGCCGGCGTCTCGCTCTCCGTAGCGGAGGCGGGCAGGTCGTGTGCGCGGCCGTCCGTCTGCGGCACGGGCGGCAGTTCGGGGATGTCGCCCGATCCGCCGCAGCCGTTCATCCCGAACATCGTGCCGATCACGAGCACGTGCAGCGCCACGCTCGCGACCAGGGCCAGACCCCAGGTTCCCAGATTCTTGATGTTTGCCATGCGTTTGAAATCCTTGTCGATGGAGAACCAACAGTTTACCACATTTCCCGCCGCGTGGCGTCACGCGCGCAGAGAGTCCGCGAATTCCCTTGGCACGGGCGCCTCGAAGACGAGCGGCGCGCGCGTGACGGGATGCGGCAGCTCCAGGCGCCAGGCGTGCAGCAGCTGGCGCCGCGGCGGCGGCGTGAGCGCGCGGTCCCAGCCCGCGCGCCCGTAGAGCGCATCCCCCACCACCGGGCACCCCAGCACGCTCGCCAGATGCACGCGGATCTGGTGCGTGCGCCCCGTGGCGATCTCGCACCGAAGCAGCGCGCGCGCGGGATGCGTGGCGTCCACGACCTCGTAGTCCGTGATCGCGCGCTTGCCGTTGCGCTCGACCACGGCCATCTTCTTGCGGTCGAAGGGGCAGCGCCCGATGAGCGTCTCGATATGGCCGGCGCGCGCGGCGGGATGCCCGTGCACGAGCGCGAGGTACGTCTTGCGCAGCTGCGCGTGCGACGCGAAGGCGCGCGTGAGCGCGTCCATCGCGCGCTGCGACTTCGCCACCACCATCACGCCGGAGGTCTCCTGGTCGAGACGGTGCACGATGCCGGGCCGCGCCACGCCGCCGATGCCCGCCAGCGCGGGGCAGTGGTGCAGCAGCGCGTTGACGAGCGTGCCCGTGAGGTGGCCGGGCGCGGGATGCACCACGAGCCCGGCCGGCTTGTCGAGCGCGATCAGGTCGTCGTCTTCGTAGAGGATCGACAGCGGAATCGCCTCGGGCGCGGGCTCGGCGGGCACGGGCGGCGGAATCGCAAGCGCCACCACGTCGCCGGGCAGCACGCGCTGCGTCGCGCGCGCGCACGGCGCGCCGTTCACCGTCACGCGCCCCACGCGGAAGAGCCCCTGGATGCGGGCGCGCGAAAAGTCCGGGCACAGCCCCGTGAGCCACACGTCCAGCCGCCCGACGTCCTCGGCCGGCACGGTGAAGGAACGAATCTCGACGTCCTCGACCATCGTACGCGCTCCATCAATACGCCAGATCGCCGAGCAGGGCCGCCACGAGACGGCCGGCGGCATGGAGGCTCTCCGCCGAAATCTTGTCGAGCGAATCGGCGGACGTATGCCAGTAGTCGTTCCGACCGCGCGCGGAGCCGTAGTCGAAGTCGATGAGGTCGATCGCGGGATAGCCCGCGTCGAGAAACGCCGTATGGTCGTCCTTGACGACGATCGCGTCATTGCGCGTCACGCGGTCGGCGAGTCCTGCGGCCGCGGCGGCGCGCAGGGTCGCGTCGCGCAGGGACGGCGTGGAATTCGCGGGGATCTCGATGTTGAGGTCGCGGTCGCCCAGCATGTCGAGGCAGATTACGGCCTTCACCGGGCGCCGACGCCGGCGCGTCTGCTCCACGAGGCGCTTCGAGCCCTGGAAGCCGTCGCGCGGCATGTAGGCGATGCGGCATTCCTCGCCGTCAAGCCACGCGAGCAGAAGGTTGAAGCGCGGCTTCTCGGTCGCACGACGCAGACTCCGCGCAAGCGCCACCAGAAGTCCGCTCGTGGAGGCGCCGTCGTTCGCGCCCTCGAAGCGGGGCTTGATGTTCGGCGCCGTGTCGAAGTGCGACAACAGGATGATCCACGGCGCGGCGGGGTCGCGCCCCGGAAGCTCCAGGAGAACATTCGCGAATTCGTGGGACTTGTCGTAGATGTTCGCGCGGAAGCGGTCGACTTCGGCGCCGGCGCCCACGCGCGCGCAGAGCCACGCGGCCGCGCGCACGCTCTCCGGCGTGCCCGAGACCCGCGGCGTGCAGTCGCGCACAAGCCCCGCCGCCGTCTCGTAGGCGAATTGCGCATCCGCCGCCGTAAAGGTCAGCGGCGCCGCCACGACAGGCTGCAGAACAAGCGCGAGAACGGGAAGCAAAGACCTCTTCATCGCCGCCCCCTAGCGAATCTTCACGAGCAGAATCAGAATCAGCGGCATGAGAAAGGCCTGCAGCAGCAC
>CAVEDG010000052.1:0-9458 GCA_963614205.1 bacterium
GGAACGTCGGCCGTCTTGTCGGTGGCGAGCGTGACGGCGAGCACCTTGCCGCCCGCTTCGCGGCGCACGTCGGCCTTCACGCCGTCGGGCGCGACGAGGCCCTTGAAGGTGAAGCTCTCCGGCACGAGGAAGCGCGCCGTCATCGGGAAGCCGCCGATCACCTGCACCGTCGCCTCCAGGCGGTCTTCGGCCCAGGTCTGACGCTTGAGCTCCACGCCGCCCTGCGTAATGTGGCGGTCGCTCGTGAGGAATTGCGGATGCGCCGCGTAGGGCTGCATCGCGATCAGCCGCACGCTGCGCGCGGGCACCTGCATCGTGAAGTCCTCCTGGTTGACGCCGAGCCACGCCTCGGTCCAGAACTCCCAGCACGCGAACGCGCGGTCCGGCACTTCGCCGATCTCGCGCCAGTCGAAGGAGATCTGGGCGGGCTCGTCGCCCCAGTTGAAGAGCGCCACCACGTGCCAGTCGCCGAAGTCGCGCTTGAGGTGCAGGTTCCAGATCGGCAGATGGCCGAAGTAGGGATAGAGCGAGCCGGGGCGCACGTCGCACACGGGCAGCGCCTGCTGGAGCAGGCGGATGCGGTCGGGCGAGAGTTCGCCGAGATGGTCGCCCGCGAACGTCTGCTGGCCCGGCAGCGCCACGACGGTCGTCTCGACCTGCGCCTGTTCGCGCGCGAGCGCCTTCTGCGACACGAGCATGCAGTCGGGATCCGCCCAGAACACGATGTTGTGCGCGAAGATCTGGTTGATCGTGCAGCGCGCCTGCAGCAGGATGTTCTCCCACTTCACGGGCTGGTTCGGGTGCACGATGTCCGCGCCCGTGCGCGAGGCGTCCGCATACGCCGCCTCGGCGCCGGTGAAGTGGCCCTGGCAGGCGAGGAACACGCGGTCGTCGCCAATGCCTTCGCGGAACGCCTTCACGCAGAGCTCGAACGGATTCGGGCACGACGGATCGTGGAAGCGCGCCCGCACGTCCGGCCGCTCGTAGAGGTGCGCGCAGTAGCCCGCGCCGCGCCCGCTCATGCCGTCGATCTTGAAGAACTCGTAGCCCCAGTCGCGCGAGGCGATGCGGTGGATGTTCTTGAGGTGTTCGCGCGCCTCGGCCACGGTGGGGTCGAGCGTGAACTTGCCGTTCCAGCACGAGATCGGCCTGCCGTTCGTGTCGTGCAGGAACCAGCCCTTGTGCGCGAGGTAGAAGTTCGTGTTGCCCGTGCCGAACGGCGCCGTCCAGAGTCCGGGACGGAAGCCGAGTTTGCGGATTTCGTCCGCGAGCCACTTCATGCCCTCCGGGAACTGCTGGGGGTGCGTTTCGAG
This sequence comes from bacterium, assembly GCA_963614205.1. GTDB lineage: Bacteria > Verrucomicrobiota > Kiritimatiellia > RFP12 > UBA1067 > RUG572. The sequence continues at coordinate 1,314 of CAVEDG010000052.1, forward strand.
GTTCATGTTGTAGAACTTCGAGACGGGGAGTTCGCTGGAGTTCTCCTGCCAGCTCTCGATGGACCAGAACTCGAGGCCGAAGGGCTTCAGGTACTTCGCGCCGAGGCGCGCCTCGTCGAGGTTCTCCTTCGAGCCGGCCTTGTCGAAGTAGGTGTTCCAGCTGAGCCAGCCCGTCGGCGCCTTCGGGCAGCGCGCGCGGTCGATCGGCTTGTAGTAGGGCACCCAGCGGCTGCGGTAGTAGTCGCGCTCGACGTTGAAGGTGAAACTGGCGTCCGCGGCGTTGTCGATGTCGCCCAGCATCTCGAAGGCGTAGCTGCCGCGCCCGACCGACGAGAGGCGCAGACCCGCCGCCGACAGCTGCAGGGCCTCGTCCTTCTCGGCGCTGAAGAGCGCGTCGTTGAGCAGCGAGTCGGGGTCGCCGCTCGCAAGCTGCAGCACGCGTTCGTCGCGCATCGGCTGCGTGGCCGCCGCGAAGGCGTCCTCGCGGTACTTGATCTCGCCCGTGTAGGAGAGCTCGCCCCGGAAGGCGAGCGCCGTGCGGTGGTAGACGAGCAGGCCGAGGCGCGCGCCGTTGGCCTGGAAGGTGAGGTAGCCCTGCGCGTCGTTGTTCTTGTCCACGAGCGCGAGGCGCCGCGGCGCGCCGTCGCGCGAATCGACGATCTTCCATTCGCGCGTGGGCTCCGCCTTCGCGTCCGTGGCCCGTTCCGGCCCCGTGAACGCGAGCTCGCCCACGATCTCCGCGCCGCTCGCCGCGTGCGTGAGCTTGAGGCTCTGTCCCTCGGCCGCGAACGCGACCTGCCATTCGCCCGCCGTGAACGCGGTGTCGGCTCCGGCGCCGGCGGCCGCCAGCGCGGTGAGCGCGGCCAGCGCGCCCTTCAGTGTCTTCAGTGTCATCGTGGATGTCTCCGAAAAAAAGCGATTGCGCGCGTCGAGTTCCTTCGCGCGCGCGGCTAGCGCGTCACGCGCACGGGCGCCTTCTTCGCGGCGGAGGCGTAGACGGCGTCGATGATCTTCATGAGCTTCACGGCCTGGTCGGGCGTGTTGAGCGGCTCCTCCTCGCCGAGGATCGCGCGCACGAAGTTCTCCGCCGCGCGCACGCGCCCCATCGCGGGGTCGGGCGTGACCACGAGCGACCGGTCGGCGCGGTCGCCGTCCTTCGTCATCGTGTAGAGCTCGCACGTGTCCTGCGCCGTGTCGTCGTCGCCGTCCGTGCCGAAGAGGCGGCGCACGAGACCGCCGGCCTTCGTGCCCTGGAACGTGACGGAGACTTCCTCGCGCTTGTTCATCTCCGCCCACGCGGTGCGCAGGTAGAGGACGGCGCCGTTCTTGAACGTGACGAAGCCATGCGCGGCCGCCTCCACGTCGCACACGCCGTTCGCGCGGTCGGGAATGCCCCACGGGCCCTTGAAGCGCGGGTCGCCCATGAACGTGTCGTACGTGTTCGCGAGCACGTAGGCCGGCTCCGGGTAGCCCATGAAGTAGAGCGCGAGATCGATCATGTGCAGGAGGTCGATCACGGGGCCGCCGCCCGAAAGCGCCTTCGAGGTGAACCAGCCGCCGAACCCGGGAATGCCGGTGCGGCGGATCCACAGCGCCTGGGCGGCGTTGATCGCGCCGACCTCGCCCGCGTCGATCGCCGCCTTCATCGCGCACGATTCGGGACGCGCGCGGTTGTTGAAGTCGAACAGGAGCAGACGCTTCGCCGCGCGCGCGGCCGCCGCCATCTGCTTCGTCTCCGCGGCGTTCAGCGCCGGCGGCTTCTCGCAGAACACGTGCTTGCCCGCCTTCAGGCATTCAAGCACGAGCGGCTTGTGGAACTTGTTCGGCGTGATGATGCTCACCGCGTCCAGTTCCTCGGCCGCCAGCATGTCGATGGCGTCGCCGTAGACTTTTCCGATGTTGAACTTCGCCGCGGCGGCCTTCGCCGCGTCGAGGTTCAGATCCGCGAGCGCAACCACCTCCGCGCCCCCGGCCCGAAAGCCGGGAACGTGGTAGGCGGCCATGCCGCCCGCGCCGACGATGCCAATGCGAAGCGCCATGTTCCGCTCCGTTCTACTTCTTCGCCTCGGCGGGCTTCGCCGCTTCAGCCGGCTTCTTCGCCTCGGCGGGCTTGGCCGCGACGGGCTTGGACTCCACCGTGGCCGGCTTCGGCGGCGGCTTCGGCAGCAAGTTCGGGAAGCCGGGCGCCTCGATCTTCGCCTCCTTGCGGATCGTGTCGAAGTACGTCTGCAGCGCCGCCTGCTCGGCCTGGCGCTTCATGCCCTGCTCCACCTGCTCCTTCGTCGGCACGGGGCGCGACTCAAGCAGAATGTGCGAGGCCTGCACCTTTTCGGGAGAGGCGGGCGTGTCGCCCTTCGCCGCCACCGCCGGCGTCTTCTTCGTGACCATCACAAGGTGCCAGCCGAACTGCGTCTTCACCGGGTCGGACACCTTGAACGGCTCGCTCTTGAACGCGACCTCGTCGAACTCCTTCACCATCTGGCCGCGCGTGAATTCGCCCAAATCGCCGCCCTTGCGGCCGGACGGGCACGCGGACTTCTCCTTCGCGACTTCCGCGAACTTGTTCGTGAGCGCCGCGCCCGAAAGCCCGTCGAAGGACTTCTTGATGAGCTTGATCTGCGCCTCGGCGTCGAGCGCCTTCTTCTGCGCGTCGTTCAGCGTCTGCTCGACCTTCTTCGCGTCGACCTTGATCTTCGAGGTGACGTCCTGCTCGATCATCTTCTGGATCACGAGCGACTCCTCGATCTCCTTCAGGCCGCGCTCCTTGCCGAACGGGCTCTTCGCGGCGAGGTCCTCGAAGGACTTCGGCGCGTCGGGCCGCCCCGCCACGCCCTTCAGGAAGTCGGCCTCCTGCTTCGCGCGCTCCTCCTTCGACACGGTCACGCCCTTCTTCTGCGCCGCGTCGAGCAGCGCCGTCTTCATCATGAACTGGCGCGCGAACTGCTCGCCGAACACCTTGCGCGCCTGCTCGATCTGCTCCGGCGGAATCTGGTCCTTGCGGGCCTCGATGATCTTCTCCACGTCGGCGTCGAGTTCGCCGCGCGTGAGCTTCTTGCCGTTCACGGACAAGAGGACTTCGTTCTTGTTGACGGGGGCCTTCGCCTCCACCTTCGCGCCCGCGGCGTCCTTCGCCGCGTCCGCAGTGCCGTTCGCCTGTCCGCAGCCGGCCACCGCAAGCGTTGCCGCGGCCAGCGTTCCGATCATTCCGATCTTCATGAATACTCCTTGGTTATGGAAAAACAGTTGTATGATACACGAAAGGCGCACCGTCTGTCAAACGGCGGCGCGCCCGAAATCCTCAGGCGTAGAAGTTGCCCATCGCGCGCAGCTTCGCGTAGCGCTGCTCCACGAGCGCGTCCGCGGGCGTCTGCGCGAGCGCGTCGAGCGCGGCGAGCACGGCCTTCTTCACGGCGCGCGTGGCCGCGGCGTGGTTCGCCTGCGCGCCGCCCGCCGGCTCCGGCACGATCTCGTCGATCGCGCCGAGCTTCTTGAGGTCGGCCGCCGTGATCTTGAGCGCCTCGGCCGCCTCGGGCGCCTTCGCGCCGTCGCGCCAGAGGATGCCCGCGCACCCTTCGGGGGAGATCACCGAGTAGACGGCGTTCTCCATCATGAGAATGCGGTCGCCCACGGCGATCGCGAGCGCGCCGCCCGAACCGCCCTCGCCCGTGACGACGACCACGATGGGCGTCTTCAGGCGCGAGAAGAACTCGAGCGACTTCGCGATGGCCTCGGCCTGACCGCGCTCCTCCGCCTCCTTGCCGGGATACGCGCCGGGCGTGTCCACGAACGAGACGATCGGCAGGTGGAAGCGCTCCGCCAGCTTCGCGAGGCGCATGGCCTTGCGGTAGCCGTCCGGATTGGCCATGCCGAAGTTGGCCTCGAGGTTTTCCTCCACGGTCGCGCCCTTGTGGTGCCCCATCAGGAGGCAGCGGTGCGCGCCCACCGTGCCGAAGCCGCACACGAGGCCGCGGTCGTCGTTCACGAGCCGGTCGCCGTGCAGTTCCTCGAAGTCGTCGCACAGCGCGCCGATGAAATCGAACACGTGCGGCCGCTTCGGGTCGCGCGCGAGCTTCACGCGATCCATCGCCGTCATCGGCAGTTTGATGCCTTTTTTTGTCGCCATAAGAAAATTAAAAATTAAAAGTTAAAAATTAAAAGTTAAAAGTTAAAGGTTGGTGCCGCAATCCTGACGCAGGGTCATTTCGAGAAGCCGAAGAACCCGAGCATCTTCACGAGGAAGGGCTTGAGATCCTTGCGTTCCACGATCTTGTCGATGAAGCCGTGCGTCTTGAGGTACTCGGCGCTCTGGAAGTCGGCCGGCAGCTTCTGGTGGATCGTGTTCTCGATCACGCGCCGCCCGGCAAAGCCGATGAGCGCCTTCGGCTCCGTGACGTTGAGGTCGCCGAGCATCGCGAAACTCGCCGACACGCCGCCCGTCGTCGGGTCGGTGAGCACGCTCAGAAACGGCAGCCCCGCCTCCTTCACGCGCGCGATCGCCGCGGACGTCTTCGCCATCTGCATGAGCGAAAGGATGCCCTCGTGCATGCGCGCGCCGCCGGACGCGGAGCAGATGATCAGCGGCCGCCGCTCGGCGATCGCCTGCTCGCACGCGCGGGCGATGCGCTCGCCCGTGCCCGTGCCGAGCGAACCGCCCATGAACGCAAAGTCCATCACGCCGAGCATCACGGGGATGCCGCCCATCGTCGCCGTGCCCATCACGATGGACTCCGTCTCGCCGCTCTTGGCGATCGTCGCGTCGATCTTCGTCTTGTACGCGCCCGTCGCGTCGTGGAAGTCCAGATGGTCGGAATAGCTCACCTCGCGGAACGTCTCCGCGAACGAGCCCTCGTCGGCGAGCTGCGCGATGCGCGCGCGCGCACCCAGCCGCCCGTGGTAGTTGCACGTGGGGCAGATGCAGTTGTTCGCCGCCCAGTCCGCCTTCGCGATGTAGCTGCGGCAGCGCGGGCACACCTGCCACAGCGCCTTCGTCGGCGGAATCTTCGCCTTCTCCGTCTTCTTCTCGAACCAGCCCATGTCTGTTCCTTCTGTTCCTTCTCGAATAAACGTTCCCCGGCCACGCCGGAACGGTCGCGAAAACGACCTAAAACGCCGTGTAGTTTACCAAAAAAACGGCCTCGCCGTCAATGCAATGCCGTGCGGACAAACGCGCCATTCGCGCCACCCTGCCACCCTTCGCCCACCTGCTCGATGCGGGCCTCTCATGATTCTAAGCCTCAGACGAAAGAAGTTTCTTGACGAGCGGGTGGACGACCTTCTTGATTTGCGACGAATTCCGCGTAAAGAAGCCCTCAAGGTCAAATCCAATGACGCTCTTGAAGAAGGCGAAAGTCGAGATCGTCGCGCTCTCGGAACGGAGCCCCGTCAAGACGAGCATGCCCGCGTCACGATAACGGGTGATGACCGTTTCGCTGACTTGCGAGGAAAGCACCATGACGACGGGAACGTGTCCGATCTGATAGGCACGTGCGCCAAATCGGAGGTCTGCGTTCTGCCTCTTGGAATCCGCGCTCTTGTATCCCTGGCGGATCTCGAAGATCGCGCCGCCAAGCTGCGTGCGCGAATCGCCATGCGTCTCCTTCTTGACCGACGACAGCCAGGCCTGAATGCGCTTCGCACCCGCCTTCGACAGATCGCAAAGGCTGATTCGCGCGTCCAGATAATGCGTGGCGAGCTGCCGCTTCGACTTGCGATATTCGTATTTCCACTCGACGGCCTCTTGAGAAAGCCCGAGAGCATCCTTGATGATTTCGCGCAGAAGCCGTTCGGAGCCGATTCCGATCTGGCGATAGATCGACGTCAGCCCGCCCGAAGCGCGATGCGCCGCATACATGAGCGGAGAGTCCAGGCCAATCCATGAGTAGAATTCGTCTGCGCCATAAAGCTTCTGGAAGTCGGCAAGGCTCAAGCCGACATTGCCTGCCGTGCCAAATGCCGGAAGGTAGTTCTCGCAGACGCGAAGCGGTTCAAGGAAGATCTCCAGGTAATCGCCGTCGGTTTTCATGAGGCCTCCTTTCGCATGCAAGGCTCGAGCGCCAGCTCGGGCTGCACAAGACAACTGCCGGAATGAGAATATTCGCGGCGGTGTGCAATCGCGGAAGACGAAGAATCGCCCGCGTCAACTGCGGCGACGAAAGCGGCGATCGAACGCGCGACGGCGTGAGCCAGAATCGGCGGAACGGCGTTTCCGATGAGCGTCAGATTCCTCTGCGTCGTGTAGGGGAACACGAACTCGTCTGGAAACGTCTGCAGACGCGCACATTCGCGAACCGTCAGCCGCCGCGGCAGCTTGTAGTGAAACTGGATGCGGCCGCGGGCATTCGCGCGAATGCACAGCGCGACTTTGTCCGCCTCGTTGACGGTGTCGCCCTGTCCGCCGCCCGAAGTGGCCTTTGACGAAACAAAATACTGACTCTGATTCGGGATCGACTCGTCCGTGATCGCCTCCAGATCTCCAAGCGCCTCCGAAATGGTCACGGGAGCGTTCGCATATTCGGGAACGGGCTTGGATGGAAATCCGTCAATGTCATTTCGAACGCCCACGAAGATCAGCCGCTTCCGGCTTTGCGGCACGCCGTAATCCGGCGCATACATGTTCCAGACGTCAAAGTGGTAGCCGGCGGCCTCGAAGTCGCGCACGATCGTCCGCAGCACTTCGCCATCCTTCATGCGCGCGAGATGGATGACGTTCTCCCCAACGACGATGCGCGGCTTGTGCACGGTCATGTAGTTCAGCAAGACTTGATAGAGTTTTCCGCGCTTTCCGTCAAACCCCGTCTTGGGCCCGGACGACGAAAAGTCCTGGCAGGGAAAGCCGCCGATCAAGATGTCCGCCTGCGGCATCCCGGCGACATCGACCTTCGTCAAATCCGCACAGTGGATTCGGTCGTCAATGTTGAGCCGATAGCAGTCAACGGCATCCTGAAGGAAGTCGTAGGCGTTCACGATGTCGAACGGCAGAACACCGAATCTGCGCCCAAGAACCGAAAAGCCTCCCTTAAAGCCGAAGTCCAGTCCGCCGCATCCCGAGAAGAAGGAGATGACGCGATAGGGACGTGCGCCAGAATCGTATTCGTTCGCAACGGCATTCGGACTCTCCCGAAACCCATACGAATACACGGCCTTGCGTCGCAAGGCCCGCGTCTGCGGTTTTCCGTCTTTTCGTCTCATCAAGCGTCTCCTTCGCCGTTGTCTACAGCTCTTCCTTCGCCTGCACGGCGCCGTCGGCGGCGAGCTGGAGGTCGCCCACGCGGACGCATGAACACTCGGGATCCGTCTCGCCTACGCCCGCCCCCTCCGTCAGCGTCGCGACCACGCCGCGCAGGAACTCCGCCGCGAGGAGCGTCGCGCTCACCGCACATGCGGCAACCGCCGCGCACGCGAAATGGGAAAGGGGAAACATGGGCGACGTGTCAGCCCTTGAAGAACGCGGGAACGGCGGCGGAGAGGGCGGCGAGCGCGCGCTTGAGGTTGGCCAGATACTGGTCGGTGGTGGAGCCGGAGCCGGCCACGTCCGAGACGGACTTGAGCATGCGGCACGGCACGCCCGCGCGCAGGGCCACGTGCGCGATGGCGCCGCCTTCCATGTCGCGCAGATCGGCCTTCACATCGTCCACGAGGAAGCGGTAGTCGGCCTGCGAATCGTTGAAGCGGTCGCCCGTGGCGAGCAGCGCGAGCGGCGTCGTGCCCGCGCCCGCGACGTCGACGGGAAGTTCGCGTTCCCGGCATTCGTTGAGCGTGCCGATGGGCGTGCCGTTGAGCTGTGCGAGGTCGAAGTCGTACTGCACGGCCGCGCGCACGCGGTAGACGTCCGCCACCTGGAAGGGGGCGTGCAGGGCGCCGGCCACGCCGACGTTGAGCAGACGCTCGGGCGCGAACTGCGAAAGCGCCAGCTGGGCGCACGCGGCGGCGTTCGTCTTGCCCACGCCGCACACGATCACGGCCGTCTCCTCGCCGTCGAGCGCGCCGTGGACGACGCGGCGGCCGAAGAGCGTCTCTTCCCGCGGGTGGTCGAAATGTTCCGTCACGGCGGCGGCTTCGCAGTCCATCGCAATGACAAAGACCTGTCTGAGTTTCCGGTTCATGTGTCGTCTGTCCTCATGCCCTTCTGCTTCTGTGCTGATTGCG
>CAVEDG010000053.1:0-9389 GCA_963614205.1 bacterium
AGCAGGGTCACGTTCATGAGCACGATCTGCGCGAAGACGAGCAGCGCCACCGCAAGCACCACGAAGAACGTGACGATGTGCCGCACGGCGAGCCGCCACGCCTTGCCCTGGTGCGTGCCCGTGAGCGACAGGGCGACGTCGCGCCCAAGCGCCTGCGCCAGGCTCACCGCCGGCGCGAGCATGCCCACGAAGACGAGGTTCGCGCCGAGGCAGAAGAACACCTTCTTGTGCGCCTCGAAGAACGTGGAGAACGCGGCGTAGTCGAGGTTGCTCAGCATGCTCGCTCCCACGCCCACGCAGAGGTAGAGCGCCGCCAGCACGCCCAGCCACGCCACGCGGCCGCGCAGATGGCGCTGCAGGCGCGACGGCACGGAGGCCGTGCGGAAGCGGTTGAGCCAGTCGTTGTACGCCGCAAGCCAGCTGCGCACGCGCGTGGGCAGGCGCTTCTCGCACCAGTCGCCCACGGGATCCGACACGCGCAGCATCACCGGATTGAGCACCGTGGTGAGCAGCGACACGCCCACCACGATCTGGTACATCGGGCTCGTCGTGTCGCCCGTGCTCGTCATGTAGATGAGCGCGACCATGAACGCGAACTCGCCGATCTGCGCAAGGCCGAAGCCCGTCTGCACCGCGTCCTTCACGCGCTGGCCCGTGAGGATGGACATCGTGAAGCAGTTGAGTCCCTTGCCGAGCATCACGAGCAGCGTGAGGCCGAGAATCGCGGGCAGATGGCGCCAGCACACCGCGGGATCGACGAGCACGCCGATCGTCACGAAGAACACGGCCGCGAACATGTTGCGCATCGGCGCGGCCAGCTCGTGCAGGCGGCCGTGAACATCCGCCGACGCGCCGAGCAGACCCACGAGGAATGCGCCGAGCGCGAGCGAGTAGTCGAGCTTGTAGGCGACGTAGCTCACGAGGAAGCAGCAGCCGAGCAGCGCGAGCAGCAGCGCCTCGTCGTCCTTCATCTTGCCCACGCGGTTCAGGAGGCGCGGCACGCAGATGAAGCCCAGCACGAGCACGCCCACGAAGAAGACGAGCAGCCCGCCGAGCGAAAGCCCCACCGCGCCGAGGCTCATGCCCTTCCCCGTCGCCACGCCCGTGACGAGCGCGATCACGCCCACGCAGAGAATGTCCTCGCAGATCGTCGTGCCGAAGATGTAGCGCACGAAGGGCCGCTTCGACCACTTCATCTCCTCGATGGTCTTGGCGAGCAGCGTGGTCGCCGAGTCGCAGATCGCCGCGCCGAGGAAGAGCGCCTGCACGTGGTTCCACCCGAGCACGCTGCGCCCCACCGTGTAGCCGAGCCAGATCATCACCGTGGCGTCAAAGAGCGCCGTGGGCACCGTGACGTGCTTCACCTTCTTCATCTCGCCCGCGCTGAACTCGAGCCCCAGCGTGAACATGAGGAACACGATGCCCAGCTGCCCGAGCGTGCCGATGGACTTCGGATCGACGAGAAACGACCCGCCCCACGTGTGCTCGCTCATGAGCACGCCCGCGAGCAGATAGCCGATCACCTTCGGCCAGTGGAACCGCGCGAAGACGACGGAGACGCAGCCGACCACGGCCATGAGCACGGCCAGGTCCTGGAAGAAGGAGCTTTCGTTCATTTCAGGAAACCCCCATTCTGGAAACGCGCCCCCTGACGGAGCTTTCTGAGTGGCTTACAGGAACTTCTCGTTCAGCGTGAAGCCGAAGTCGCGCGCGATCTGGCGCAGCTGCTTCGCCTGGATGGCGCTCTTCTTCATCGCGCCCGTGGACTGCGCGCGGATGCGGATCTCGGCCGCCTTCTCCACCGTGTCCATGAGGCCGAAGCAGCGATCGAAGTCCTTGCCCGACACGAAGAGGCCGTGGTGCACCCACACGACGATGTTGTAGTCGCGCATGAGCTTCGAGGTCGCCGCGGCGATCGGGCCCTTGCCCGGCACCATCCACGGCACCACGCCCACGCCCTCCGGGAAGATGACGGGGCACTCGGTCATGATCTCCCACAGCGCGCGCGTGAACGCGCGGTCGGTGGGCGGCAGCACGAACGTGAGCGCGATGAGGTTCACGGGGTGCGCATGGTAGATCACGCGATGCTCGCCGCCCGTCGTCTCGAGCTTCACCTCGTGGTTCTTGAGGTGGCTCGGAAACTCGCTCGTGGGCCGGCCGCCGTCGGCGAGCCCCCACCAGATGCGGTACTTCGTGCCCGTGGAATCGAGCTCGACGATGCCGAATGCATGCAGCGGGTCGCGCATGACGTTGCGCATGTAGCCCGTGGTGCGCGTGACCATGAAGAACGCGCCCGCGAGCTTCGGCACGCTCTCGCCGATCTCCTGCCAGCCGCCGGCGGGCCTGCGCTGCACCTTCTTCACGTTCGCGGCCTCGTCCTCCGTGAGACGGTAGCTGAGATTGCCGCCGTTCATTTCGTGCCAGCCCTTGTCCACGCCATCCTGGGCGATCTGCATGAAGCCCTTCGTGCAGGGCATGTCGAGAATCTTCATAGTGAACTGCCTTTCCTGAAAAACGATGTCCGTCTAGTATACCAAAAATCGCGTGCGCGCCCTTAGCGCCCTGCCCCGCGCCAGGTGACGGCGCCGGCGCCGGAGACCGTGCCGGAGAAGGTGGCATCGGCGCCGATGTCGAGCGTGGAATCGCCTTCCAGCACGATCGCGCCCGCCCCGGAGAGATTCTCGATGGTCTCGCGCGCGCCGCGCAGCACGAGCCGCCCCGCGCCGCACACGGTGACGGGATAGTCGTGCGGCACCACGTCGCTCACGCGCACGGGGAAGATCCGGCCGACTTCGGTCTTGCGCGCCGTCGGCGCCGCGAAGCCCGTCTCGCGTCCGGCCGTGACGAAGGCCGAGGTCTCGTCGCCCACGTCGAGCGTCCAGTCCATCGGGTCGCGCCCGATCGCGTCGTGCGCCGTCACGTAGGAATAGCCGTCGAACGTGACCTCTTCGCCCAGATCCACGACGAGCGGCGACGAGCCGTAGTACTTTGTCTCCACGTTGCCGTCGATCGCCTTCGCCGGGCCTTCGCGGTCGCTCCAGCTCGCGCCGCCGAGGATCTGCGCGCCCGTCGGCATCGGCACGTGCTTTCCGTCGCGGTAGAGGCGCAGCTCGGCGTACTGCGGTCCCGACTCCGCGTATTCCGGCGGACCCTTCTTGCCGGGGCGCGTCTTCGAGACGGTGAAGCGCACGTAGCGCGCCGTCGCGGCGTGCGCCGCGCCGTCGAAGTGCACCGCGCCCTCGCGGATCTCAAGCCCCGTGTTGCGCAGCTGCGCGTCCGTGAGGTCGAGCGTGCCCGCGCCCGTCTTCACGAGCGCGCCGCCCGTGAACGCACGGCCCTTCGGGATCTTCACCGTCTGGCCCGCCGGCACGTCGATCGTCTCGTCCTGCGCGTTTTTGCGGAAGGCCTCGAGCAGCACGCGCTTGCGCGGGTTGTCGGCGGAGGGCGTCATCTTGTGGCGCTCCGGCGCCGCGTGCTCCACGCTCCAGCCCTGCCACTCGCGGAAGGCGTGGTATGTCCAGTCCCAGCCGTTCTCCTCGAACACGGCGATCACGTCGCGCAGGTAGTTCTCCGCGCCCTCGCCCCACACGATGGCCGAGAACTCGCCCGCGTAGATGCGCGCGCCGTGGCGCTTCTGGAACGCGACCACGGGCGCGAGCTGCCGGCGCAGATAGTCGATGTTCCAGCCCTTCGCGGCGTCCGGATACTTCGTGGCCGGCGCCTTCTTGTCGAACACGCCCTGATGCGTGAACTCCATCGGCTTGTACATGTGCACCTGGTAGATGATGTTCGGCAGCGCAAGCGGACGCAGATCCGTGAACGTGTCCGGGCCGTCCCAGCCATTGGACTCGATGACGATCGGCGTCTCGGGGTCGATCTCGCGGATGGCCTCGGCCGCGCGGCTCTGCAGGCTCCAGTAGTCGCACCCCGGCAGCGCGAGCGCCGTCTGCACGGGTTCGTTGACGAGATCGAAGCCATAGACCTCGGGACGGCCCCTGAAGCGCGTGGCGATCTTGCGCCACGTGGCGATGAAGGCGTCGGCGTACTTCGCGTCGTAGAACATGTAGAGGTTGCTGCGCGTGTCGCGCGCGCCCGGCGCGGCGTGGAGGTCGATCACGATCTTGATGCCGTATTTGCGCGCCCAGACGAGCTGGCGCTCGAGCGTATCGAGCTCACCGTCGATGTAGCGGTCGTAGTCGGCGAGATCGCGATTGGCGCCGGGCGTGTTCCAGCCGCGCGTCATCTGGAAGCGCGCGAGCGTGACGCCCCAGTCGTGCAGATCCCTGAAGTCCTTTTCGGTCAGTCCGTGGCCGAGCATCACGCCGCGGCGGCGCGGCGCCTGCGTGACGCGCGGCGTGTAGACGCACCGCAGCATCGCGTTCGTCTCCGGCCAGAACGACGGCACCTCCTCCACGCGGAACGTCGAGAGGTCGAACTCCACGCGACCCCAGCCATCCTGAATGCCGAGCGTGAACACGCCCTTCGCGCGGGGCGCGATGCGTCCGGCCGCATCGAACAGCTCCACCGTGCGCCAGTCGAAGTCGTCCCCGAACTGCGCCGCGCCGGGATACTGCGTCGTGCCCGTCGCGGTGTTCACGTACGAGAGCATGAACTTGAAGCCGAGCCATTTCGTGGCGGGCCGGTGCACGCCCTTGCCGCGCGCCTTGATCGTCGCCCGCACGTTTTTGCCGTCGAACGGCGAAAGGTCGTAGGCGCATTTCACGTCGCCGGAGGCGGCCTTGCCGGCGGGGATGTCCACCGTCACGATGTCGCCCGCGCGCGAGGCGTGGGCGCCGAGTTTCCAGTCGAGGGCGAGGCCCTGCGCGCTCGCGAGCGTCATGCCCGCCAGCGCCAAAGTCTTCAACAGCTGTGTCGTTCGTTTCATGTCGGGTTCCTTTCAGAAAGCAAACAGTCTACCAAAATCTCAGGTCTGACGCATTTTCTGTCCCATCGAGACTTTCAACCGGATCTGCGCCGCCGTCACGCCGCGCACGAGCAGACGCTTCGTCTTCGACGTCTCGCCGCCCTTGAACGTCACGGCCGCCTTCGGCACGCCAAAGGCCTCCGCCAGCGTCTCGATCAGCTCCTTGTTCGCCTTGCCGTCCACCGGCGCGGCGCGAATGCGCACCTTCACGGCATCGCCCAGCACGCCGTCCACCCCGGCCTTCGAGGAGCGCGGCTGCGCGCGCACGTTGAGAATCACGCCTTCCGCCGTTTCAGTCAGATACATGGCCTACGCCTCGCCTTCGAGGGCTTTGATTGCCCCCCCCCCCCTCAAAATCTCCACTGACGGCCATCACGCGCGCCAGCTTCTCCAGCACGGCGCGCGCCGCGGCCACGCCTTCGCGCGGCACCGTAAGCCGCCCCTTTTCGCCGCGCTCCGCAAGCACGCGCGCGACGTCGCGCACGGTCTTCGGAAGCGGCACGAATTCGTAGGCGCCCGGTTCCACGCGGCGGATCGCAAACACGTCCGAAAGCGCCTTGCCGATCCACGTGGGCAGTTCGAGCACGAATTCCCCGTCTGGCGTGCGCGACACGGTCAGAGTGCAGAGCCTGCGCGTGAGCGTCATGGGCGTGTGCCGCCCCGCCGCCGCGCGCGCGTCGCGTTCCACGAGGCGCGGATGGCCGCACAGCGCGTCCAGCGCCTCGCTCGGCACATGGCCGGAGACGTGCGCGTCGTAGCCCGCCCGAAGCAGCGCGTGCAGCACGTCCTCGTCGCCGGGCGTGAGCAGTTCGCGGTACTTCGCGGAAGTCAGCGCCCGCAGCGTCAGCAGATGATCCGAGCGGCCATCTTCCGCGCCGCGCGAGCCGCGATAGACGGGCACGAGGCGCGGGCACTGGCAGAGGCAGGAGCCGTCGTCGTTCTTTTCGGGTTCCGGCACGAGCGTCAGTTCCCAGCCCAGCGTGCCGCTCGGCGCCGCGTCGATGCGGTTGACGGTGCCCGTCTTCGCCAGATAGGAGTCGATCTCGTTCAGGGCCGTCTTCCACGCCGGCGCCATCGCAGTCGTCCGGAGCAGACGCACCGCGCGGTTTCTCACGAGAATCGCCTCGAATTCCGCGAGCTGCTTCAGCCCCGGCAGCGCCGCGCGCACGTTGGCCGCGAACAGGGCGGCGAGCGTGGGATAGCCGGCCAGGAAGAAACGCCGCGTCGTCTGCAGCGGGTCGCGGTCATCGCGCGTGAGGAAGGCGGCGGCGGTGCCGTTCTTCTGCAGGGCGCCGCCCGTCACGGCCTGCACGAAGCGCACACGCTCCTTGCGGGCCTCCACGAGCGCCTGCCGCGCCAGCGGATGCCAGTCGGGCGAAAGCGGCAGCTCGCGCCGCATCTCCTGCACGTAGCCCACGGCGCGCAGGGAGCCCTCGCCCCCTTCCCGCAGGGCGAGCGTGTAGCCGAGCAGCCACACGGGCGTGGAGAATTCCGCCAGACACGCGCCGCGCAGATCGTCCATCTGCTCCGCAAAGGCCGCCTCGGCCTCCGCAAGGCGGTCTTCGAAGACGTCATGGCAGAGGACGGCGAAACGCTCGGCGGGCGAGTCGATCGGCACGAAGCCCGCGAAGCCGCGCAGCAGGTCGCGCCGACCCGTCCACACGCTCAGCGCACAGCACGTGCAGAGGAAGTTCTGGGAAGGCACCGCCCCGGGAATCGCGATGAGCGCGCGCGCCGCCTCCAGCAGCGACCGGATGTCCGCGCCGCGCATGAAGCCGAGCTCGAGCATCACCGGCAGCAGGCTTCCGAGCGCGCGCGGCGAGAGATTGTCGCCCGACGGCGCGGCCGTGTCGCCCAGCAGATCGAGCAGGCGCGTGACGGCCGCCACGTGCACGGACATGATCGGATAACGCGCGCCCGGCGGCACGGCGAACGCCGTGCTCACGCCGCCCACGAGGATGGTGCGCAGCGTCTCGGCCACCTGCCACACCTGGGTGGAGTCCACGCAATTGCGCGTGGCGTAGGAGAATTCGCTGCCCAGCCACGAACCGGTGAGACCGCCCGCGATAATGCGCGGGGCCGGCCACCAGCCGCGCTTCGTCGCCTCCTGCACGAGCGCGAACAGGGCCTTTGGCGCGAACGTGCCGTTGACCCGGTAGGCGGCGTCCTTCACGCCCTTCGCCGAATCGGACTCCGCGAACACGCCCGCCGCGACGAGCCGCCGCACGATGCCCTCGAGCGCCGCCGTGTTCGGCTCGCGGCCCGTCGCCACGCGCACGTAGTCCTCCAGCGTGGACAGCGTATGGCTGCCGGGAATGACGGTGAAGAGAAAGGCGATCGACCGTTCGCCGGCGGAAAGGTTGTGAAGCGTGTCGAGTGTGAAAACTGTCATCGAACAAACGGTAAAGGTTATTTGCGCAGGGCCTTGTCGGTCTGCTTCAGAAGCGTGTCGAGGGACTCGACATCGGCCAGGGGATCCTGTGTGCGCGCGGCTTCGGCCTCGCGCGCGGCCAGCGTCTTCGACAGGGCGTCGGCCCGGCGCGTAGCCTCGTCAGCGCGGCGCGCGGCCTCATCGGCCCGGCGCGTGGCCGCGGCGAGGTCGGCCTCCACGCGCGCCACGCGCGAGGTCGCCGCCTGCGCCGCCGCCTCCGCCCGCACGGCGCGCGCATAGAAGGCGTCGCGCTCGGCGCGGGCCTTCGCCTGCGCGTTCAGGAACTCGACGCGCTCGCGCAGCAGCCGCGCCACGTCGCCCTCGGCGCGGTCGCGCGCGGCCGCCGTCTCGGCGCCGGTCTTCTCCAGCGCCGCCACGCGGCCCTGCAGCGCGGCGTTCTCGCCCCACAACCGCCAAGACGCCCAGCCGAACGCCGCACAGACGCCCAGCACGAACAGCACGGGGAAAAGAACGCGCGCGATCTTCACGCGAGCACGACCTTCTGCTTCACGAGCGCGGTCTGCAGCGCGGCAACGTCGAGCGCGCGCGGCGTGCAGCCCTTCTGCACCGCGAGCGCCGCGGCAAGACCCGCCGCCTGGCCCGTGACGAAGCACGGACAGATGAGACGGAACGTGTCGACCGTGTCCGGCGCGCCCAGCATGCGCCCCGCGCACAGCACGTTCTCCACGCGCTTCGGCAGCAGCGCGCGATACGGCACCTGGAAGGCCGTGTGCCGGCCGTCCTGCCCGAACATGCCGATCGAATCGGCGGGCGCATAGGCGCCGCGCAGCAGTGCGCGGTCCACGATCAGCTCGGCGTCGATGAGACGCGAGGCGCGCGGCCCGATCTGCGAGCACGTGTTGGCGATGAAGACCTGTTCCCAGCCGGGCTCCTGGCGCATGGCCGCCACGTGCTCCCACCACGTCTTGCGGAAGTCGATCTCCGCCGCCGTGAGGTCGCGCACGTCGAGTCCGTTGCCCTTCGGCCCCGTGCCGAAGTTGCCCCACCACGTGGAGGGGTTCGCCTCGTTCGAGCGCGTGGGCCACTTGTCGAGCACGGGCCGCTTGACCTTGCCGTCCGCCCCGCGCGGCGGCGCCTTCGCGGTGATGCGGTCCATGTTCGCGAGGCGCACCACGTGGCCGATGCCGTGCGTGATCTGGCGGTAGTCGCCGCCCGCCGCGAAGAGCACGTCGCCGTCGCCCGTGCAGTCCACCACCTGCTTGGCGAGAATCGCCTGCTTGCCCTGCTTGGACTCGAACACCACGCCCTGCACCGCGTTGCCCTGCTGGATCACGTCCACGCCCCAGCAGTGGAAGAACATGTCGATCTTCGCCTCGGCGACCATCGTGTCCATCAGGTACTTCGCGGCCTCGGGATCGACGGTGGGCTGCCAGTGCGTCTTCGTGATGTCCTTCGGCCGCGGCCGGCACGAGTAGGGCCCGAGGGCGATCGCGCGGTCGGCGAACTCCTCGGCGAGACCGCGCGTGACAAGACGCCACGCGCCGCCCTTCGTATGCTGCGACGTGCACAGCATGAGCAGCACCATGCCGTTCGTGAAGAGGCCGCCCAGCGAACCGTAGCGTTCCACGAGCGCGACCTTCACGCCCGCGCGCGCGGCGGCGAGCGCGGCGGCGAAGCCGGCGGGGCCGCCGCCCACCACCACCACGTCCGTCGTGTGGAAAACGGGAATCTCGCGCGCGGGGCAGATGACCTTGCCGTCCTTGAGCGCACAGCTCGGGCCGTCCTCGATCGTGTGGCCGAGCGGGAAGATGTTCTTGCCGAACCAGACGTTGTCCGGGTCGCCCACCGAGCCCGGCGGCAGACCGTTCTTCGTCGCCACGTACTCGTCCGCCAGCAGCGGCGTGCCCGCCAGGGCCGCGCCGCCCAGGCCCAGCCGCTTCAGGAATTCGCGTTTTGTGATGTCCATCGTGTCGTCTCCAAGGTGAAAGGTTTCTACTAGTTTACCACATCTCGCGGATTTCTGCGTCCCCGAAAAAAAATGAAAGTTGTAAGATGTAATGGATCACCTCGGAC
>CAVEDG010000054.1:0-2860 GCA_963614205.1 bacterium
TGAGCGTGTTGCGCGTGGCATAGAGGCGGCGCAGCTCCGTCAGTTTGCCGAGCGCGAGCGGCAGCTCGGTGAGCTGGTTCTCGTTGAGCCGCAGATAGCGCAGCTGCGCGGCGCCGGCGAGCGACTCGGGCACGGCCGCGAGCTGGTTGCCGTCGAGATTGAGATAGGTGAGGCGCGGCAGCTTCCCGAGCGCGTCGGGCAGCGTGGCGAGCTCGTTGCGCGCGAGCCAGAGGCGCGTGAGCGCGGGCAGCGCGAAGACCTCCTCCGGAATCGCCTTGAGATGGCGCTCGGAAAGGTCGAGCTCGCGCAGGGCGGGCAGATCCGCGAGCGCGCCCTTGGCGAGCGGCGCGGCGTCCTCGCGCAGATAGAGGCGCGCGACGGCGGCGCGGTTCGTGGCGGCCAGCGCCGCCAGCGAGGTCACGGGCGTGGCGTCCTGCGGGCGCTGCCGGTTGTCGAAGCAGCCGCAGCACGCCAGACACGCCACACCCCACATCGTCATCATCATCTTCATGTTCTGTTCCTTTCTAACTCTCAACTACCAACTATTCTAACTCTCAACTACCAACTACCAACTACCAACTCTCAACTACCAACTACCAACTACCAACTATCAACTCTCAACTACCAACTGCCACCTGCTAACTTTTAACTTTTAACCTTTAACTTTTAATCTGAAATGATCTCATCGAAGACGCCCTTGGGGGCGAGGCGGTAGAGTCCCGTGCGGTTGAACTTCGAGTGGTCGAGCAGCAGGTAGCGGTGCGCGGCGTGGGCGATCACGCGGTCGATGAGCTCGGCCTGGCGTTCGTGATTCGTCGTCACGTTCTTCTCGTCCATGCCGAACGCGGAGACGAACGCCTTCGTGACGGTGACGCGGGAGAGCTGTTCGAGCGTGGCGGCGCCGAGAATCGAGTTGAGCTGCGCGTCGTAGCAGCCGCCCAGGCCGATGAGCACGTAGTGCGGCGGGAACTTGCGGAAGTTCTGCATGATCGCCACGGCGTTCGTCACGATCGTGAGATGCTGGAAGTGGACCTCGCGCAGCCGGCACGCGAATTCGTAGACGGTGGTGGAGGAGTCGAGGAAGAGGATGTCGCCCTCCTCCACGCGGGAGATGGCCTTGCGCGCGATCGCGACCTTGGCCTTGCGGTGCGTGACCACGCGGTCGAGGTAGGCGTCGGAGGCCTCGGACGCGCGCGGCGAGGCGCCGTCGTTCCAGAGGATGCCGCCGCGCACGCGCGTGACGGCGTCGCGCCGCACGAGCGCGTCCACGTCGCGGTGGATCGTCGCCGAGCTGACCTTGAACTCCTGCATGAGCTCGGCCAGCGTGCAGCGCTTCTTCGCCTTCAGATAGTCGAGAATGAGATGTGCGCGCATCGTGTCCATGTGCGTCTACGCCTCCTTCACGGTGCCCTTGAGCACGGCGATGAACGCGCTCTGCGGCACGTTCACGTGGCCGAACTCCTTCATGCGCGCCTTGCCGCGCTTCTGCTTTTCGAGCACCTTCATCTTGCGCGTGACGTCGCCGCCGTAGAGCTTGGCGAGCACGTCCTTGCGGAACGGGCGGATGTCCTCGCGCGCGATGATCTCGCGGCCGATCGCCGCCTGCACGGGGATCTTGAACATGTGCGGCGGGATGGTGGCGGCGAGGGCCTTGCACATCTGGATGCCGCGCGCGCGCGCCTTGTCGCGGTGCACCATCGTGGCGAAGGCGTCCACCTGCTCGGAGTTGAGCAGGATGTCCATGCGCACGATGTCGCTTTCCTGGTAGCCGGCGGGCTCGTAGTCCATCGAGGCGTAGCCGTGCGAGACGCTCTTGAGCGTGTCGTGGAAGTCGATGAGGATTTCGTTGAGCGGCAGCATGCAGTGCAGCATCACGCGGTGGGCGTCCACGGTCTCGGTGCCGTCGAGCGTGCCGCGGCGGTCGAGCACGATGCGCATCACGTCGCCGATCACGTCGCTGGGCGTGATGATGCGCGCCTTGATGACGGGCTCGGAGATCGCGTCGTAGGTGCTGGGCTCGGGCATCTGCAGCGGGTTGTCGAGATCCTTCTCCGTGCCGTCCTTCATGCGCACCTTGTAGACGACGCCGGGCGTGGTGGAGATGATGTCGAGGTTGAACTCGCGGCGCAGGCGCTCCTGCACGATCTCCATGTGCAGCAGACCGAGGAAGCCGCAGCGGAAGCCGAAGCCGAGCGCGATCGAGCTTTCGTGGTGGAAGGAGAACGCGGAGTCGTTGAGGTGCAGTTTCTCGAGGCCCTGGCGCACCTTGTCGAATTCGTCGGTCGACATCGGGTAGATGCCGCAGAACACGGTGGGGCGCAGTTCCTTGAAGCCGGGCAGGGGCTCGTCGCTGCCGAGGCGCGCGGTGGTCACGGTGTCGCCGATCTTGATCTCGCTCGGATCCTTCACCGTGCCCACGAGATAGCCCACCTGGCCGGCGGAGAGTTTTTCCACGGGCTTCTTCGTGGGCGAGAAGATGCCCACTTCGTGCAGCGTGGTCGTCACGCCGGAGCCCATGAACTTCACGGTGTCGCCGCTCTTCACCGCGCCGTCCACCACGCGCACGTAGGTGATCACGCCGCGGAATTCGTCGAAGACGGAATCGAACACGAGCGCGCGCAGCGGCGCCTCCACGCCGCGCGTCTTCGGCGGGGGAATGCGCGCCACGATGGCCTCGAGCACGTCGGGGCAGCCAACGCCCGTCTTCGCGGAGACGAGCAGCGGCTCGTCCATCGGAATGGCGAGGATGTCCTCCACCTGCTGCGAGACGCCGGCCACGTCGGCGCCCGGCAGGTCGACCTTGTTCAGGACGGGCACGATCTCGAGCTTCGCGTCCTGCGCGAAGTAGGTGTTGGCGACG
>CAVEDG010000054.1:2914-9336 GCA_963614205.1 bacterium
GAGCGTCTGCTCCTTGAGCTCGCGCAGGGGCACGGCCTTGGTGAGCTCGAGGATGCGGTCGCTGAGCGTCGTCTTGCCGTGGTCGACGTGCGCGATGATGCAGAAGTTGCGGATGTTGTCGAGGGTCTGCTCCATGTTCCGGATGGTCTCCTGGCGTGGCGCGCTAGCGCGCGTTGACAAGGCCGAGCGTCTTCTCGCGGATCGCGGGGAAGTTGCACGCGTTGTCGTTCGCCTTCTTCACGTCGTAGAGCGCGGCGATGGCCGTGAACGCCTTTTCGTCGAGCCCCTGCGCCTTCAGGAGGCGCACCTTCTCCGCCGCGATGATGCCGTTGCGCAGCTCGAGGAAGCGCCACGAGGGTTCGCCGCCGGGATAGCACAGGAACGTGTCGCCCGCGCGCCAGTCGCCGTAGGTGGCGTCGCGCGCCGGATCCTGCGGCCAGCTGTTCCACGCCCAGCGCAGGAAGCCGTCGAGCCCGAGGAACGCCGGCGCCGCGCCGAGCCAGAACGCCTCGCCCGGGCCGGAGCTCATGAACGTGTTCGGATACGTGGGCCCGCAGCACACGTAGTGCGTCGTCACGAGCCCCTTGGCGCGGCGCGCGGCCGCCTCGGCGCGGAATTCCGGCGTCACGCAGTTCGAGAAGAGCACCTGCGAGTAGACGTCGATCGTGATGCCCTTGAAGTCGCTCGGCTTGCGGTTGCCGGCCATCGAGATGCGCATGCCGGGCGCGTGCTTCTGCACGAACGCCGCGACCTTCGCCACGTCCTCCGGCGCGCGCTCGTCCATCGCCATGAGCGTGTGCTCGAACCAGCCCTTCTCCTTCACGTGCGCGGCGAACTTGTCGAGGAACGCGCCGAACTGCTGCTCGAGGGCGTTCTCGTCGATCGTCTTGCCAAGGGTCCACGGACAGAGCGAGTAGCACGAGATGTCCGGCCCGAGGCCGCAGTCGAGGCAGAACTGCACGTACTCGTCGAAGCGCGAGAAGTCGTCGCCGTCGATCATCGAGTGGTAGGCGTCGAAGCACTGGTGGTCCCAGGGCATGTCGAGGATCGGCACGGTGATGGTCTTCTGGCCCGCCGTGGCGAGCAGTTCCCACACGGGCTTCATCGCGGCGTAGTGCTCCTTCGAGAAGGGCTTCGCCTTGGCGAGGCGCGCGACGGCCCACGGATGCTGCCAGAGGTCGAGGTAGAAGTTCCACTCCTTCGGCGGCGGCAGCGCGCGGTCGAGCACCGTCACGCGCATCATGCCGCAGTCGTAGTCGCCGGGCTTCGCCGTGGCGGGCACGTGGATCTCGACGACGCGCGGGCCCGTGAGCGTGTCGTTCCACGCCACGCGGTCGTACAGCGCGAGGCGCTGGAGACTGCCCGGCGCGGGCGCGTAGTCCACCTTCTGCAGCGCGCCGCGGCGGATCTCGAGGCCGGCCGGCGTCGCGCCGAGTTCGCAGGAGTCCGGCACGCGTGCGGCGACCGTTTCGCCGCGCCACGCCGTGACGGTGAACATGCGGGCTTCGGCCGTCAGGCCCAGCCCCAGGAGCGCCAGGGCGCCCAGCAGGAGGTTTGTGCTTTTCATGATGGGGAATAGTGTATCACAATTTCAGCGTGTCCGTCATCAGCGCGAGCAGACGGCGATGGCCTTCGTAGCCCTTCATGCGGTCGCCGAGGCGGTTCGTGAGCGCCACGCCCGCGTAGCCGTTCTCGGGATCGACCGCGAACGTCACGCCCGTGAAGCCGCCGTGGCGGACCGTCGCCGCGCTCCAGCCCTGCGGACGCAGTTCGGCGCCCATGTCCCAGCCGAAGCTGTGGCGCACGGGGCCCTTTTCAAAGCACGGCGTGAAGAGGAGGTCGTAGTACGCCTTCGGGAACGCCCGGCGCGTGCAGAGGTCTTCGAGGAACTTCATCACGTCCGCGGCGCACGAGAACGCCGCGCCGTTGCCCAAGGCCGCCGGATAGGCGCGCGCCTGCTCGTCGCCCTTGAAGCCGATCGGCGGATGCGAGTTCATCATCGCCTCCACGGCGCGCGCGTTGCCGGGGATGTTGTGCCACACGGTCTCCGTCATGCCGAGCGGCCCCCACAGCATCTTCACGGCCGCCGTCTCGAGATCCATGCCCGTGACGTGCTCGACGATGCGCCCGAGGTAGATCAGGTTCGAGCAGGCGTAGTCGTATTTCGTGCCGCGCGGCCGCACCGGCCTCTTCGCGTAGAGCCGCTGGTTGAACGTGACCGGATCGGCCACGATGTAGGGCTTGGAGTTGTCGAAGCCGCCCGAGTGCGTGGCGAGATCGCGCACGGTGATGCCGTGGTTCTCCTTCGCGAGCACGTGCTCGGGGAGGTACGTCGTGAACGGCGCGTCGGGGTCGAGGCGACCGTCGGCGTAGAGAAGGGCGCAGAGTCCGGCGGTGAACGTCTTCGCCGCGCTCGCGAGGTCGAAGAGCGCGTCCGCGCGCATGGGCACGGGCGGATCGAAGCGCATGCGCCCGTCATGCCAGATGCGGCCGCCGCGCGTGGCGCACACGCCCCCCGCGATGAGACCGCTCGCGACCTGCGCGCGCAGCTCCGCCGCTACGGCCGCGTCCGTCGCCGGCGCCGCCGCGCGCAGCGCGCCGCCGCCCAGCGCCGCGCCCGCCATCAGGGTGAACTGCCGCCGCGTGAAGGTCTTCATGCCCGTTCCTCTGCTCTCCATGTTCCGGTCCTTGCTTCGTGTCGAAAATCCGCGTCTTCGCGAGCGCCTAGTTTACCATTTCCCGCCCGCCGCCGTCAATGACGAGCGCAAGTAATGTCGCCATTCTCCTTGTCGGGTCTGTCCCCACACTTCAACATCCACACTTCTAAAAATGTGGATGTGCTCGACAGAACGGTTGAATTGGTGCAGGGGACGCGGTGTCGGCGGGGCCTTGCGGGCTGACGGAGGAGGTGCTTGACTTCATCGTGAACGACGACGTGAAGTACCGGATGGGCGACGAGCTGAACGCCGAGGGGTGATGATGGGTTGGCCAGGTTCGCGGGGCGAGCCAGGCCTGCCCGCCTGTCGTGCGATCATGGTATAATGCGCGGCATTTGCTGTCCGCGCCGTTGGAGGAGCGTCTCGTTCCCCTAGCGGATGTAGAAGACCAGACCGCTCCTCGAAAGGCGAAGCTGTGTGCCGTTCTTGCGAAGACTGAGACGCCAACCGCCCTTGGGCAGTCCCGTCAGGTGCGCGGAGAGCGTCTTCAGGTCGCCCGTGATGCCCTGCGCCGCCTCCGCCAGCGTGAAGCCGACACCGTTTGCCATCGCGCCGCCGTTCGTGAAGGTGATTCCCGTCACGGCCGACAGGTCGAACGAGCCATTCGGCACCTTCAGATACTGGCCGTCTTTTATGTCCGTGGCATCAATCGTCCACACGCCCGTCTGCCGGACGGCACCGCCTGCGACCGTGCCGCCACCCGTCGCGTAGGCGATGCGCGCCAGTGCCGCAGCAGAGAACTGCGCCGTCGCGCCGTTGGCGACGTGAAGGACGGCGTTGGAGGGGCACGCCTCCGCCAGATCGACGCGAAGCGTACCGGCTTCGACCGAGATCGCGCCGCCGAACGTGTTCGTGGCCGTGAGCGCGAGCGTGCCGGCGCCGCGCTTGACGAGGCCGCCTGTCCGATCGTTTTCCGCGATCGTGGCCGTGCACGTAAAGACGTTCGTGAAGCCGCCGCCCGTCACTGTTACTGTCGGCGCCGACGTGTAGCCGAAGCCCGCGCTCGTCACCTTGACGCCCGTGACGCGGCGCGTCTTCGAGTCGTAGACCGCCATGGCCGTCGCGCCGTCGCCGCCGCCGCCGGAGATCGTGACGTACGGCGAGCCGATGAAGCCCGTCTTCTTGAGCAGCGCGCTCGGTGCCGCAATGGCGCTCACGCCCTTGCCCGTCGGCGCGCGCAGCGGCTGGTTCACCGTCAGCGTGTCGGTCGCGTTCGTGACGTCGAACACGGCGCCGCGCGAGAAGACCGTCACCGCGGTCGGCATCTTGTTCGTCGTGCCCTGGAACAGGTTCATCGTCTTCGGTGCGCGGAACACGCCGCCGTCGAAGTTGAAATAGGCCTTCATGCTCGGCAGTTTGCTCCACTCCGACGCCTTGTCGTAGTAGTCGCGCGAGATCAGGGGACCGCACGAGAACGTGCCGCCGTCGTTGAGGTTGATCGTCGCCGTGTGGTACGGGCGGTTGCAGAACCAGTGCGTGTTGGAGCCGAAGGTCGCCCGCGCGTTCGGGCCGTCGAGCGTAAAGGTCGAGGCCGACGCCGTCGTGTTCGCGTTGTTGTTCTCGCCCATCGCGAGCCAGCAGCTCGTGTCGTTCATGTCCAGCGTACCGCCGTCGTTGTAGTAGACGCCCGAGCCGCCGCGGCTGAACCCGAGGCGCCCGGCGCTGTGCTTCTTCACGTAGCGGAACGTGCCGCCGTGCTGGACGAACACGCCGCGCGACTTCGCATCGCCGTTGCCGCCGATCGTGCTGTAGCCCCACCACTCGAGGTCGCCGTCGTTCAGCTCGTAGTAGCCGTAGCCGTAGTCGCCGAGGCGGATGTCGTTCCCCGCGCCGCCCTGGTTCTCGACGTGTCCGCCGTTCTGGATCACCGCGCCCTGCGTCTCGTGTTTGCTCGTGTCTGTTCCGGAGATGAGGATCTTGTGGCGCACCGTGGCGCCCGGTTCCACCGTGAGCACGGCGCGGCCGCCGTCCTCGACGCCCACCTGGATCGACGACGTCAACTTGTTGATCGTGCAGTCCTTGTCGGCGGCGAGCGTCGAGCCCGCGCAGACCTTGACCTCGCTCACCGTCGAAGCCGATCCGGCGACGCCGATTCTCAGCGCGTAATACGAATTCGTCATCTGCGTGACCATCTCGGCGCCGTTCGTCAGCACGAGCGACGAGTTGGAGCGCACGTAGACGTTGCGCTGCGCCACGTTCACCCGCGTGCCATCGACGCGGAACTCGCCGTCGTAGAGCCACAGCGCGCCGTTCGCGATCGTCAGGGGCGCCGTGACGTCAAGCCGTCCGTTGCCATACTTCGAGAACGTGCCAAGCGGCTCCGTGATCTCCTTCGCGAGCGTCGCCACGCCGCTCTCCACCTCGAGGCCGACGACCGAACCATGTGTGCGCAGGATGCCGCTGTTGAGCAGCGCCGCCACGTCGTCGCCGCCCCACGCGCCCGTGCCATAGGGCAGAAGCAGCGTCGCGTCCCGGATCTCGACGCGGCTGGGGTCGTCATAGCCCGGCAGCGCGCCCTTCGACGCCACGTAGAGGTCGCCGCCCTGGGCGTACGTGCCGCCCGTGTAGTCGTTCGCGTCGTTGAGCAGCGAGACGCGGCCGCCACTTTTTGAAAGGCTCTTGAGCTTGCCCGGCCCCGTCACCTTGCCGGCCAGCGAACCGTACTTGTACTTCTCCGCCCAGACGTTGACCTCGCCGCCCGCCAGCGTGACGGGGCCCGTGAGACGGTTCTGCTGCGCGCTGCCTTCGCGGAAGCGGATGCTCGCACCGTCCTGCAGGTTCACAGACCAGGGGAACGGATTCGCCACGTTCGAATTGGAGAACTTGTAGAAGTCAAGCGTCGCGCCCGAGTAGACGTCGACGAGGTTCTCCGCGCCGCCCGTGTACACCGTCGAGGCTTCATTGCCCCAGACGCCTTCCTTCACGGAGATCTTCGCCGCGCCGACGTCCTTCACCTCGACGTCCGTCAGGCAGACCATGTTGTGGCCGACCTTCTCGATGCTGTGCCCGTTCAGCGTCAGCGTGCCCGCGACGCCGTCCCGCGTGCGGAAGTCCCAGCGACCAGCCGAGTCGCTGTTCGTCGTTCCGCCGCCGCCAAACGTCGCGTCGCCCGCCAGTTCGCCGCGGATCAGCGCGTAGTACTGGCTCGCCGAATCCGTGTTCACGATCGCACCCTTTCCGTCCGGACCCGCGCCGCTCACGACGATCTTGCGCGCGCCAAGCTGCACGGCCTGCCCCTTGGCGCCGGGTGCGCCGAGGTCGAGCGCCGCGCCGGACGCAACGGTCAGCGTGCCGTTCGTCGCGAACGGCGACGGCGTCGCGCCGATGCGCAGCGTACCCTCGGAGACGAGCACGTCGCCCGTGAACGCAGTGTTCTTCGAGGTGACGGTCAGCACGCCCGCGCCCCGCTTCTCGAACGTCCCCGCGCCGGAGAGCGCTGCGTCGTACGTCGCGTTCGTGGCGCAGGACACGACCACGTCGCCCGCCGCCGCGGAGAGAACGCTCGCCACGCACGCGCCAAACGCCCAAATCGATTTGCAAACTTCTTTCGTCTTCATTCTCAACCTTGCCATTGAGGTCTCTTGTTTTCCGTGGCATCCAGTATACCACTTTTGAGATGCGGACACCATTATGATAGCGCAATGGATTGTGCATTGACGCGGCGATTGGGAGTGTGGTAAACTGTTGCCGTGAAACTTCTTCATA
>CAVEDG010000055.1:0-9265 GCA_963614205.1 bacterium
GACCGAAGGTGACGGCGGCGATCCCGATGCACGACTACGCGATGCCGGAGGACGCGGCGGGCGCGGCGGTGCTGCTCGCCTCCGACGCCGGCCGCTACATCACGGGCGCGACGATCCTCATCGACGGCGGCCTCTCGATTCCGGGCTGAGCGCCCTTCCCGATTTTCCCACACCACACGGAAAAGGACAACACGCATGAAGAAACTGATGATTGCCGGTGCGCTGATGGGCGCGCTGTTTGGCCTGACGGGCGCCGCGGCGCAGCCGGGCGTGCATCCCGACACCTCCGCCAAGGGGTGGCGCAACCTGCTGGGCGACGGCCCGCTGGAATCGGTGGCGGTCTTCACGCCCGGCACGTGGAAGCGCGACGGCAAGGACGGCATCACCTCCACGGTGGACAGCGCGCTCTGGTTCAAGGGCTCCTATGAGAACTTCGTGCTCGACTTCGAGTACAAGCTCGACCCCGAGGCCAACTCGGGCGTGATCATCTACTGCTCCGACCTCAAGAACTGGATTCCCAATTCGGTCGAGGTGCAGCTGCTGGACGACTTCGGCGCCAAGTGGCGCAACGATCCGCCGCGGCTGAAGAACGGCGGCCTCTACGGCCACATCGGCCCGGCCAAGAGCGCGGTGAAGCCGGCGGGCGAGTGGAACCGCATGACGGTGTGGGCCAAGGGCAAGAACGTGAAGGTGGCCGTGAACGGCGAACCCTCCGTGGACGTCGACCTCTCGAAGTACACGAGCGCCAAGACGAACCCGGACGGCACGCCGATCCAGCCCTGGCTCTCCAAGCCGATGGCCGAACTGCCCACCAGGGGCGCGATCGGCCTGCAGGGCAAGCATGGCGGCGCCTGCCCCTACTTCCGCAACGTGCGCATTCTCGAACTCGGCAAGTAAGACGTGTCGCAGGAATGGAACATCAAGGGGCGCGGCCATGCGTGCTCCCTCTGCCAGAAGCCGCTCGTGGACAAGTCGCCGGTGGTCTCCGTGCTCAAGGAGATCCCCGCCGGCTACGAGCGGATGGACTGCCACCCCGAATGCTGGAAGACGGCGCCGCGCGACTGGGAGCCCTTCAGCTTCTGGGAAGGCGTCTATCTCGCGCCGCCGCCGCCGAGCGCGCGCAAGGAGCCGCTGAAGAAGGAGACGGCCGACGACCTGCTGCGGCGGCTCATCGCGCTCGACGACCCGGCGATGAAGAACGTGGTCTACGTGCTCGCGGTGATGCTGGAACGCTCGAAGATCCTCGTCGAGCGCGATGCGCGCGAACAGGCCGACCACTCGATCATCCGCGTCTACGAACACCGCAAGACGGGCGAGAGTTTCATCGTGCTCGACCCGCGCCTGCGCCTCGAGAATCTCGCCGAAGTGCAGCAGCAGGTCGTGGCGCTGCTCTCCGGCACGATGACGCTCGGCCAGGTGGAGGAGAAGGCCGAGGAGACCGCGCCGACCGCGCCCGCTCCCCAGGAGGCGCCGGCGCCATGACGCGGAAGACGACGGCGCCGTGCACCGTGAAGCAGATCGCGGACTGGCTCGACGCGACGCTCGACGTGGCGGCGTTCGCCGACGTCTCGAACAACGGCGTGCAGATCGCGCGGCGCGGCGAAGACGTCACGAAGGTGGCGTTCGCGGTCGATGCGAGCGCGCGCATGGTCGCGGCGGCCGCGGCGGCGGGCGCGCAGCTGCTCGTCGTCCACCACGGCATCTCCTGGGGCGGCGGCATCACGCGCCTCACGGGCGGCGTCTACAACGTGGTGAAGGCGGCGCTGGAGGCCGATCTCGCCCTCTACGCCGTGCATCTGCCGCTCGACGCGCATCCGCGCTACGGCAACAACTTCGAGCTCGCGCGCTATCTGGGCCTGAAGCACCTCACGCCCGCCTTCGCCTACAAGGGCGCGAAGATCGGCTGCATCGGCACGCTGCCGAACGGCCGCCGCGTGGGCGTGTGCAGCGGCGGCGGCGGGTCGTTCGCGCCCGAGGCCCAGGCGCTCGGATGCGACCTCTTCATCACGGGCGAGGCCGACTGGGGCGAAGTCATCGCCGCCGAGAACATCGGCATGAAGATGATCTGCGCCGGCCACTACCAGACCGAGACCTTCGGCGTGAAGGCCCTCTCCCGCGCACTGGAGAAGGCCCTGCCCGTGACGTGCCTGATGCTCGACGCGGACGCCGCGCACGAGGCGTGGCGCTGCAGCCGGCGCCGGTAGCAGGCGAAGACGTGGGCAAGCAGGCGCTTGGGCGGCCGCGGCGTGAAGAGGCTCACGCCCACCACGACCACGAAGCCGCCGAGCATCGCCACCGCGCCGCACGTGATCGGATTGATCGGATTGCCCAGCAGCATGTTCACGAGCGTGAGCCCCACGCCCCAGGCGAAACACGCCCACACGGCCGGCACCGTCACGCCCGCCCAGTAGAGCCCCAGCATGAACGGCGCCAGGAACGCGCCCGCGAGCGCGCCCCACGACACGCCCATCAGCTGCGCGATGAACTGCGGCGGATTGAGCGCGAGCATCAGCGAGATCACGATGAAGAACACGATCAGGACGCGCATCACCACCACCTTGCGCCGCTCGATGCGGCCCGAGACCTCGGTGTTGAGCGTGCCCTCCTTCACCTCGTTCCGCGCCGAGCGCCTGTCGCGGTAGATGAGGTCGAGCGTCATCGTCGAGGCCGAGGTCAGCACGAGCGAGGCGAGCGTGGACATCGAGGCGGAGAGCACGAGCAGCAGCACAAGCGCCATCAGCGCATCCGGCAAATTGCCGCTCAGCATGGACGGCACGATCTCGTCGTACGCGAGCCGGCCGTTCGCGAGCACGGGCGGCGCGGGGAAGAGGCGCGCGAAGCCGCCGAGGAAGTAGCAGCCGCCCGAGACGATGATCGCGAAGACGGTGGAGATCACCGTGCCGCGCCGGATCGCGCTTTCGTCCGTGATCGAGTAGAACTTGCCCACCATCTGCGGCAGGCCCCAGGTGCCGAGCGACGTGAGAATCACCACGCCGAGCAGGCTCCAGCCGTCGGGCCCGAACCACGTGGCGAAGCCGCCGTTCACGGCGGGGTCGGCGTCGGAGGCGACCGCGCCGAGCTTCTGCACGGCCGCGCAGAGCCCGCCCTGGCCGTTGAGCACCACGGCCACCACCGTGACGATGCCCGCGAGCATCACGAGCCCCTGGATGAAATCGTTGATCGCCGTGGCGCGGTAGCCGCCGAGAATCACGTAGACGGCCGTGAGAATCGCCATGCTCCACGCGCAGTAGGCATACGGCACGCCAAAGCCCATCTCGAAAAGCTTCGAGATGCCCATGTAGACGCCCGCCGTGTAGGGGATCAGGAACACGAACGCGATGATCGAGGCCACAACGCGCAGCCACTCGCTGCCGTAGCGCGCGCTGAAGAAGTCGGGCATCGTGCGGCTGTGGATGTGCTGCGTCATGAGGCGCGTGCGCCGCGCGAGCACCATCCACGCGAGCATCGAGCCGATGATCGCGTTGCCCGCGCCGATCCACGTGGACGACAGCCCGTACTTCCAGCCGAACTGCCCCGCGTAGCCCACGAACACGACGGCCGAGAAGTAGCTCGTGCCGAACGCGAACGCGGTGAGCCACGGGCCCACGCTGCGCCCGCCCAGCACGAAGCCCTCCACGGACTGCGCATGGCGGCGGCTGTACACCCCCACGCCGATCATGACGGCGAGGAAGAGAAGCGTGAGAAGAATCTTGATCAGCATGGCCTACGCTCCCGCCTGCACGGCGGTCATGGCGACGGTGTTGACGACGTCCTCGACCGAACAGCCGCGCGACAGGTCGTTGCACGGCCGCGCGAGCCCCTGCAGCACGGCGAAGCACGAAGCGCCGCCGAGACGCTGGGCGATCTTGTAGCCGATGTTGCCGGCCTGCAGGTCGGGGAACACGAACACGTTCGCGCGCCCGGCCACGACGCTGCCCGGCGCCTTGATCGCGGCCACGGCAGGCACGAGCGCGGCGTCGAACTGCAGCTCGCCGTCGAGGGCGAGCGCCGGCGCGAGGCCGCGCGCGATCTCCGTCGCCTCCCGCACCTTGTCCACGAGCGCGTGCGACGCGCTGCCCTTCGTGGAGAACGAAAGCAGCGCCACGCGCGGCTCCGCAAGGCCGCAAAGCGTCCGCGCCGTCTCGGCGGAGGCGAGCGCGATGTGGGCGAGGCTTTCCGCATCGGGGCAGGGATTGACCACGCAGTCGGCAAACACGTAGAGCGCGCCGTCTTCGCCCGCCGCCGTGCGCGGGAACTCCACGAGCATGCTCGACGAGACGAGCTTGATGCCGGGCTTCGTCTTGATGATCTGCAGCGCGGGACGCAGCATGTCGCCCGTCGAATGGACGGCGCCGGAGACGAGACCGTCCGCATGGCCCATCTTGACCATCATCATGCCGTAGTACATCGGGTCGGCCACGAGCGCGGCGGCCTTTTCCTCGGTAAGGCCCTTGGCGCGGCGCAGCTCGTAGAGCGCGGCGGCGTAGTCGGCCGCGTGTTCGCGCATCAGGTCCTTGTTCAGCAGGATGGGCTGCACCAGCCCTTCGCGCGCGAGAATCCCGGCGGCCGCGACGGTGCGCGGCTCGTCCCCTTCCGGCAGCACGATGCGCCGCACCGTCTCCTTCGCCTTTGACCGAATCCGTTCGATGAGTCCCATGGTCGTTTTCCTCAGAGGTCGATGTCGCCGAAGCCGTTCCACACGTCGTGGCCGGTGTAGGCGCGCGCCTGCGTCTCGCCGCGCAGCACCTTGAGCACCGCGCCCGCGAGCGCCTCCTGCTCCATCTCGCCGGGATAGACGGCGATCGGCGCGATGAAGCCGCAGCGCGTGTCGATGCCGGCGCGGATGTCGTCGAAGCGCAGCAGGCCGCCCGTGAGCAGAATGGCGTCCACCTTGCCGCACAGCACCGCGGCCATTTCGCCGATCATCTTGCAGATCTGGTAGATCATCGTGTTCCACACGAGCGTGGCCTTGCGGTCGCCCTGGTCCACGAGCGCGTGGATCGTGTCGGAGTTGGACGTGCCAAAGAGATCGACGAAGCCGCCGGCGCGCGCGCACTTGAGGCGCACGTCCTGCGTGGAGTGGGCGTCGATGTAGTCGAGCAGTTCGAGCACGGGCACGGAGCCGATGCGCGTGGGCGTGAAGGCGCCCTCGCCGTCCGCGCCCATGGAGGCGTCGACGATGCGCCCCTTCTCGTGCGCGCCCACGGTGATGCCGCCGTCGATGTGGGCGACGATGAAGGTGCAGTCCTCGTAGCGGCGCTTGAGCACCTTCTCGGCGTGGTATTCGGCCACGGCCTTCTGGTTGAGCACGTGCGTGTGGGCGATGCGGTAGACGCCCTTGATGCCCGTGAGGCGCGCGAGCTCGCCATACTCGTCCACGTTCGTGGAGTTGAGCGTGTAGGCGGGCTTGTGGAACTCCTGGCCGAACTGCCAGGCGAGCATTACGCCGAGCTTGGCGGGGTGCACCGAGCCGCCCACGCCGGCGACGGTGTCGTCGTAGAGGCGCTGGTCGATGAGCATCACGCCGCCGGGCTGGGAATGGGCGCCGTCGCCGCGGCCGACGAAGGCGTCGATCGACTCGGGCGCCACGTGCGCGGCCTTGAGCGCGTCGAGGATCACGGCGCGGCGGAACGGGATCTGGTCGTTCACGTGCGGGAACTTGAGCAGCACGGACGAATCGTGGAACAGGTTTTCCTCGAAAACGGAGGTTTCATCCTCGAACACGCTCACCTTCGTGGAGGTGGAGCCGGGATTGATGGCAAGTATTCTTTTCACGGGTGTCGTTTCCCCCCAGCGTTTAATTTTTGACGCCGAAGATGTTTCCGTAGCGCTTGAGGTTGAGCGCTTCCACGAAGGAGGCGATCTTCGTGACCGTGGAGCAGGGGTCGATGGAGGCGTCCATGCAGTCCCCTTCCAGGGTGAGCAGCGGCACGCCGGCCTCGTCGAGCGTCTCGCGCAGCTGCTTGGAGAACGCGCGGTCGGCGAGCGAGCAGCGGCCGAAGCCGTGCGTGTAGAGGATCACGCCGTTGAAGCGGCCGGCCGGAATCGCGCGGCGCACGTATTCCACGCGCAGGGCGGGATCGAGGAAGCCGGACTGCAGCAGCTTCCGCGCGAGCGAACGGTAGGGATCCTTCGGGTCGAGCGGATCCCACGCCACGAAGTTCGTCTCCTCGAAGACGATCGGCGCGTTGCACGTGCGTTCCACGAAATCCAGATGCTTCGAAGCGTAGAACGGCGGCAGATGCAGCCAAAGCAGACGATGCGTGTCGTCGATGCCGTAGCGCTTCTCCGCCCAGGCCTTCTTCTGGAGGAGTTCCTCGTAGTAGGCCTGCTGGATGTCCACGAGTTCCTGCGTGCCCCAGAGCTGCGAGAACACGACGGCGTTGTAGATCGCCTCGCTGCCGCGCACGAGCGGCGGCGACGTGAAGCGCAGCTCGGCACACGTCTTCGCGAGCGCGGCGGCGCGGTTCGAGAGCTCGCACGCCTCCGCCAGCCGCGCCGGGTCGAGCTTGCGGCCAAACGCCTTCTCCATCAGCGACACGGATTCCGCGAGGCCGTCCGCAATCATCTCCACGGCGTTGCGGCTGTGGGCGTTGATCGGCGTCTGCAGGGAGTACATGCGGTCGGGGATGCCGTATTCGCGCACGAGGTCGGCGAACACGCGCTCCGCCTGCTGGCAGGGCTGCAGGGTGGAGACCACGTAGTCGGGCTTCTCCAGATCCATGCCCTCGAGCATGCGCAGGAAGGAGCACGTCTGGCCGTCGAAGCCCTTCTGGGCGGCGCGGCCGAGCGCCTCCTTCACCTTGTCGGCCTTGCGCCCGAACAGCGCGGCGTACGTCTCCAGCGTGCGGATGCGGCAGCCCATCGCGTTGAGGATCTCGGTCGGGAAGAAGAGGTTGCGCCACACGAGCGGCTTCGACTTGTCCGTGGAGAAGAAGTCGCGCTTCGTGGACTTCACGCGCAGAAGCACGGATTTTCCGCGCGTCGCCTCGTACTGCACCTTCTCGCGCCCCGCGTTCTTCACGCCGAGCCCCGCGTACTGCCGCGCCAGGCACGCCGCGCCCAAGGCGCCCATCACCTGGTGGTACTTCGGAATCACGATGTCGCTGCCCGTCAGTTCGCGCAGATAGTGCGCCACCGCGGCGTTGGAGGCCACGCCGCCCTGGAAGAGAATCCGCCGCCCGGGCCGGTGCAGCAGCAGCTGGCCCACGCTGTTCAGGATCGTGCGCGCCTGCGCCCGGCACGCGCCCGCGAGCAGGTCGCCGATCGGAATGCGGTTCTTGAACTTGTTGATCGACGTGGCCGACAGCACCGCGCATACGGAGCTGAACTCCGTAGTGGACGCATAATTGACCTTTTCGGAGACTTCCTCCACGGGAACGCCAAGCTTCGCCGCCACGCTGTCGAGATAGCTGCCCGTGCCGGCCGCGCACACGCCGGACATCATCGACGTCCAGAGCCCCATCTTCGGGTTGTAGACCATGCACTTGGAATCCTGGCCGCCACAGTCGATGATCGCATCGACGTCGGGGTAAAAGAACCGCGCGCCCGCCACGTGCGCGGAGACCTCGCTCACCTGGAAGTCGAAGGGAATGAAGCGGTTCGTGTCGTCCACGATCTGGCTGCCCGTGACGACGATGGCCGTGAGATCGGGCAGCGCCAGCCCCGCCTTCTCGAGAAACTCGTCCGTCGTCTTGCGCACCGAGCCCATGCTGCAGCGACCGCACCCGCTGCAGCGGCCCGTGCACGCGAGACGCCCCGAATCGACGGGCTGCGTGCGCTGGTAGGTCGTCGCCAGCACCTTCCCGCTCTCGGAAAGGACAACGGCCTTGTAGGTCGTCGACCCAATGTCGATGCCCAGATACAGGTTTTCAAGACGCTCTGGCGTCTGTGCGGACGGCTCTGCCATAAATGAAGGTTCTCGTAGAAGTCAAAAACAAGTTCAGTATACCATTTTGTCGCGTTTTGCGCAAATTCCAATACACGAACCCATGCCATTTCCCTTGAAGGAAACAATCCGAACCACCTTGACACCCCATAAAAACAAGGGTATACTGGGTGGCGTATGAAAAACAGGCAACAGATCCTCACACGGGCGCAGATCAAGGCGCTCCTCGCCGAAGCGAAGGACGACGCGCTTCTCCATCCGCTGCTCGTCACGGCGGTCTACACGGGGATGCGCCTGGGCGACATCTGCACCCTGCGCTGGTCGGCCGTCGACTTCGAGCAGGGCACGATCGCCGTACCGACCACCACGCCGCGCAGGACGGTGGCGCTCACCCTCTTCCCGGCCCTGCGCACCGTGCTGGAGGCGCAGCGAGACGGCGCGGCGGGGAAAGCGCCTCGCCCCAAGCCGCGCGGCTATGTCTTCCCGGATGCCGCCCGGCGCTACACCTTCACCAACGAGCAAGGCCACCACACGCTCCGCGGCGCCCTTCTGCTCGGAGCCAAGATCCATCTCGCCCGCGTCCTTGCGCCACCCCCGCCCGATACGAAAACGCGTACAACCCCGTCGGACGACCTTCCCGATACAGCGACCGTCGAGCAGCGTGTCAAGGCAGCCCGTTTCACCGCGAAGAAGACGGCGCGGATCGTGCAGACCTACACGCTTTTCCGCCAGGGGCTTTCCTATTCGCAGATTTCCGCCCAGGTGGGCTGCCGCAAGGGACAGTGCTCGGAAGACCTCCATGCGCTTGAGACGCTGCTCGGCCGCCCGCTGCGTCCCGGCGCCACGTCGGCAACGACGCGCGGCGACCTCGTGCGGGCCACGCGCGACGGCGGTTCCGGGTGGCGCAGTTTCCGACCGATATTCTGCCAGATGGCGCTGGATTCGGGCGTGCCGACCGCGACCATCGAGCAGATCGTGGGGCGCGACATTCTCGCCCGAACGCTCCGCCGCTGGCACGACACGGCCGACCTCGCCGCGCTCGACGATCTCGCCACGCGCGCCCTTTCGCTTGCGCGCGGCGCGATCACCTCCCGCCAGACGGCGCTCGTCAACGCCGTCCTTCACGCCGCCGGCGTCGAGACGGAGGAGTCGGCGCCCGATCCCAAGCGCGCCCTCGCCCTGCTCAGTTCGGCCGTTCTCGACCGCACGCGCACACGCATCGCCGCCGCCCTCCGCACCTTACGGGGCTGAGGGCTCTGTCTTCCTAAGGCACTGGATCACGGACTGCGCGCCACGCAATTTCCGAGGTGCGCCGCAAAGGTGTCGGATTTCTCGGCGACGGGGGCACTCGGCGGAGTTGAGCGCGGCACTCTCAGC
>CAVEDG010000056.1:0-9259 GCA_963614205.1 bacterium
GCACAACGACGCCTCTCGAAACGCTGCAGACGGGCCTGCGCAAGATGAAGTCCGTTCTGAGTTGAAGTTGAACGCAAGATTAAAAGTCAAACGGTAAACGGTAAAAGTTAGCCATGGATCGGAAACAGCATAAGTGGCGTTTCTTCAAGTCCGGCCGCTGCGTGCAGGTGAAGCTGGAGACGGGCGCGGACCTCGAGGCGCTCGCGGATCTCGACCCGCGCCTCTGGACGGTGCTTTCCGCGCCGGCGGACGCGGGGCTGCGCTTTGACGCGGCCACGCTGAAGCTGCTCGACGCGGACGGCGACGGGCGCATCCGCGCGCCCGAAGTTCTCGCCGCCGTCGCGTGGATGCGGCAGCGCTTCACGTCGCTCGACTTCCTCTTCGCGGGCAAGGCCGAGCTGGCGCTTGCGAACATCAACGCGGCCACGCCCGAGGGCGCCGCGCTGAAGGATGC
This sequence comes from bacterium, assembly GCA_963614205.1. Classification (GTDB taxonomy): domain Bacteria; phylum Verrucomicrobiota; class Kiritimatiellia; order RFP12; family UBA1067; genus RUG572. The sequence continues at coordinate 455 of CAVEDG010000056.1, forward strand.
GTGCCGGCGCATTCTCGCGCGCGAAGACCGCGCCAACGCCGAGACGATCACGCTCGACGACGTGCTGGGCGCGACGACCGTCTTCAACGCGCAGCCGTTCAACGGCGACGGCGTGATCACGACGAAGGCCACGCCCGACGGCGCGCTTGCCGACGTGATCGCGCGCATCGCCGCCTGTGAAGGCACGGTGGCCGACCGTTCGGGCGACGACGGCATCGACCAGGCGAAGGCCGATGCGTTCTTCGCCGACGCGGCCGCCGCGCTCGCCTGGCGCGCGGACGGAGCCAAGGCGCTCCTCGCGGGCGTGGACGTCGAGCCGGCCTACGCCGCGTTCCACGCGGTGGAGGCGACGATCGACGCCTACTTCACGCCGCCGGCCGACCTTCCGCTCGTGGCCGCCGATCCCACGCCCACGCTGCCGCTCGAGGGCGACGTGAATCCGCTCTGGGCGGCGAAGTTCGGCGCCTTCGCGCGCGCCGCCGCCGCGCCCGTGCTCGGCCGCGAGACCGTCGCGTCCATCACGCGCGCGGAATGGGGCCGCATCAAGGCCGCGTTCGCGCCGTATGCCGCGTGGCTCGCCGCCAAGGCCGGCGCCGCCGTGGACGGCCTCGACGACGACACGCTCGCGCATCTGCTCGACGGCGGCCGCGTGCAGAAGGCCGTCAACGACCTCCTTGCGCGCGACACGGCGCTGGCGGACGAATCCGCGCGCTTTGCGGACTGCGAGCGCGCCGTGCGCTTCGCGGCGCATCTCGCGCCCTGGCTGTGCAACTACGTCAACCAGGCCAACCTCTACGACACCACGCGCGAAAGCGTGTTCCGCGCGGGTGAGCTCTACATCGACGGGCGCGTGTGCCGGCTGTGCTTCTTCGTGAAGGACGCGGGCGCGCACGCGGCGCTCGCCGAGAAGGGCAAGTGCTGTCTGCTCTACGCCACGGTCACGCGCACGGCGACGGGCGAAACGCGCACGGTCTGCGCCGTGGTCACGGCGGGCACGACCGCCGCGCTCTACGTAGGGCGCAACGGCGTGTTCTACGATTGCGACGGCCGGGACTGGGACGCCGTGGTCACGCGCGTGGTCGAAGCGCCCGTGTCGCTGCGCGAGGCGTTCTGGGCGCCGTGGGCGAAGATCGCCGCCACGATTTCCGAGCAGTGCCGCAAGTTCCTCTCCTCGAAGCAGGACGCGGCGGTGGCGAAGGTCGGCGCGGCCACGCCGCCGGTCGCCAAGCCCGCCGACGGCGCGGCGCTCGCCTCGAGCGTGGCGGCGCTGGGCGTGGGCGTGGGCATGGCGGGCGCCGCGTGCGCGGGCCTGATCGGGCTCGTGGCGGGGCTGCCGCTCTGGAAGGTGCTTGCGGGCGTGGCGGCGATCATTCTGCTCGTGTCGCTGCCGAGCGTGCTGCTCGCGTGGTTCAAGCTGCGCGCGCGCGACCTGGGGGCGATCCTCAACGCCGGCGGCTGGGCCGTGAACCGGCCGCTCACGTTCTCGATGGGGCTTGCGCGCACGTTCACGCGGCGCGCGGCGCTCCCGGCGGGCGCGGCGGTGGCGCGCGATCCGTATGCGCGGCACGGTTTCCTTAAGTTCCTGCTCGCGCTGGTCGTGCTCGCGGCCGCGGTGGCGGGCGCGTGCTGGCATCTGAAGGTCGGTCCCTTCGCCGAAGCGCCGGCGCCCGTCGCGCAGGAAGGAGCGGCGAAGTGAAGACGCCGCCCGCACCGCGCAACGCCGACTGCGAACGGCTCAATCGCCAGTACGGCGCACCCGGCCGCATCGTGTTCCGTCCCTCGAAGCACGACGCGCCGATCGTCGTGCTCGCGAACCAATACGGCTCGGCGGAGGTCTCGCTCTTCGGGGCGCAGACGATCTCGTATCGTCCCACGGGCAACCCGCCCGTCCTCTACATGCCGCATCCCTACGACGAGACGCCGGCGGGCCAGGAGATCCACGGCGGCATTCCCGTGTGCTGGCCGTGGTTCGCGCGGAACGGCCCGGAAGGCTCGACGATCCACGGCCTCGCGCGCTATGCGCGGTGGCGCGTGATCGGCTCGGAGTATTCCGAGGACGCGACGGAGATCACGCTCGCCTGCGCAAGCGACGACGCGACGCGCGCGGCGTGGCCGCACGACTTCGCGCTCGAGCTCAAGGTCACGCTCTCGATGAAGCTCACGCTCGTGCTGCGCGCCACGAACACGGGCACGGACGCCTTCCACGTCTCGGAGGGCTTCCACCCCTACTTCCTCGTGCGCGACCGCGACCAGACCGACGTGCGCGGCGTGGACGGCTGCGAGTTCACGGACACGAACGAGCCCGACGTCGGGCCGCGCACATGGACGGGCGACTACGAGGTGCGCGGCTCCGGCAGCAAGATCTACACCGTGACGAAGCGCGAATACGTGCTCATGGACCACGGCCTCAACCGCGCCATCGCGATCGTCTCGCGCGGCAACTCGCGGCTCGTCGTCTGGAACCCGGGCGTGGAGAGCGCGAACCGGCCGGAGCTCGGCGTGGACGGCTGGCGGAAGTTCGTGTGCGTGGAGCCGTGCTCGACGCCGAGCGACGCGGGCTATGATCTGCAGCCGGGCGAACACCACGATCTCGTGATGGCCGTGCAGTCGGTGGCGAAGACATGAAGCATCTCGTGGTCATTGCCGCCGGTCTGGGCTACGAGGGCCTCGCGCGGCGCAGTGCGCTGAAGATGGCGGGGCTCTCGTTCGGCGCGGCGGCGAGCGGTTTCCCCGCCGTGACGTGCACGGCGCAGGCCACGTTCCGCACGGCCGCGCCGCCGCGCGTCCACGGCATGACCTCGAACGGCGTCTTCTCGCGCGCGCTGATGAAGCCGTCGTTCTGGGAACAGTCCGCCGCGCTCGTCGCCGGGCCGCGCATCTGGGCGTCGGCGCGCGCGGCGGGCGCGACGGTGGGGATGTACTTCTGGCAGCAGTCGCTGGGCGAGAGCGTGGACTTCCTGATCTCGCCCGCGCCGATCCACAAGCACGGCGGCGGCATGATCATGCGCAACTACGCGCAGCCGGCGGAGATGGGCGACGCGCTCGACCGCGCGTGCGGCACGTTCCCGCTGCATCGCTACTGGGGTCCGCTCGCCTCGGCGAAGGTGGGGCGCGCGGTGCTGGCGAACTTCTTCGCGATGATGGCGGCGCACGAGCCCGACATCGCCTTCCTCTATCTGCCCACGCTCGACTACGAGGCGCAGCGTCACGGGCCCGAAAGCGCGCAGGCGCTGAAGGCGCTCGACGAATTCCGCGCGCAGCTCGAACAGGTGGCGGACTTCGCGGCGCGGCGCGGCAGCGCGCTCACCGTGTGCGGCGACTACGCGATCGGCCTCGCCGACCGGCCGCCGGCGTTCCCCAACGCGACGCTTCGCGCGGCGGGGCTCTTCAAGGTGCGTCCCGTGGCGGGGCGCGCGTATCCGGATTTCTACGCCTCGCGCGCCTTTGCGATGTGCGACCACGAGATCGCCCACGTCTACGTGCGCCACGCGGAGGACATCCCCGCCGTCGCGCGCCTGCTGGACGGCACGGGCGCCTACGAGCGCGTGGAGACGCGGGCCGATCAGGACTGGGCGCATCCTTCCGCAGGCGAGATCCTGCTCGTGGCGCGGCGCGGCAGCTGGTGCGCCTATCCGTGGTGGACCGATCGACGCGAGGCGCCGGACTGGGCCACGCACATCGACATCCACAACAAGCCCGGCTACGACCCCTGCGAGCTCTTCTTCGACCGCTCCTTCCTCCCGCCCAAGACGTGCCAGGACGCCACGCGCATCCGCGGCACGCACGGCCGCGACGCCACGGTCGCCTGGGCCTCCACCGACGCGCGCGTGACGGGCGACTCGCTCCGCGCGCTCGCCGCCTCGCTGGCGGGAAACCTGTAAGGGACGAGAGCGGTTCAGAGGAGAAGGAACGCGACGGCAAGCGTGGCCTCGCCGGTGGCGGGCATGGGCACGGTGAACATGACCTGCGAGCAGCCCTTGTTCTCTCCGTCCCACGTGTTCGGGCCCTTCGCCGGCGCGATCTGCCACGCGCCCTTCAGCGCGCCCGTCTGCACGAGGCGCAGCGTCTCGCCCTTTTCGCGCAGCACGAGCGCGCCGTCCGCCGCGACCTCGGCCTTCGCGCGCGTGACCATCGACCAGCGGATCGGCGCACCGGCGCGCAGCCCGCGCACGACGTCGCGAATCTCGAAGCGTGAGCCGTCCGTCGCCATCACGCCGCGCCGCGCCACGTGCGTCGCGTTCGTGTAGAGCGACGTGAGGTCGAGCGCGGCGCTCAGCGCACCCTCCGCCTCGCGCGCCTCCAGCACCTTGCCGAAGCCCTTCACGTTCTGCGCGCAGTTGTCGAGCACGAGCTCGTTGTGCGACCACGCATTGAGGCGGTAGATCTTCCAGCGCTCCGAATTCTGGTGCATGCCCCAGAGCTTCATACCGAGCGACTCGATCTTGTGGTAGTTCTCCGCGCCAAGATCCACCGCCCAGCGCACGCCCTTCGCCTCGAACACGAACGAGCCGCCGTCCATGTGGCCGTGGTTGCTCGAAGGCGAGCCGCCCTTGAAGCCCGCGAACAGGGCGCGCGGATCCGTCCAGCTCGACCGCAGCACGGCGATCGGCACGGAGCCGCCGCCCTCCCACGCGCGCGGCAGATCGATCTTCGCGTCCGCCGCGGGCGCGCGCACCTCGAAGAGACCGTAGGCGAACATGCGACTCCGGCTCTGGCGCCGCGCGCAGAACTTCCGATAGGCCTCCACCTCGAAATACGGCAGCACGGCGGGGCGGTTCAGCCGCCGCGCGAACCACCAGCTCGCCATGTCCGTGCCGCGCCCGTCGCCGCCGTCGGCATAGTTGAACGTACGCCCGCTCGGTCCCGTGACGAGATCGAGGTAGTCGGCCGTTTCGTGGAAGCCGGGCTGCGCCAGCAGCCCGAAGTCGCTCCCCAGCGTGTCCATCAGCAGCGTGAGCGCCACGACGTTGAAGTCCGTCGCGTAGCTCCAGTAGCCCGGACCTTCGGGGAAGTTTCCGCGCGGCGCATAGGCCGCCATGGAAAGCGGCAGCTTGTCGATGGCGCGCTGCACGAAGCAGGCGGCCTCCGCCGGGTTCTCCTCGGCCAGCGCCAGCGCGGCGGCGAGAATGCCCGCGTGGCACACCTGACCCCAGTTGTTGCGCGCCGTGATCCACCAGGCGGGCTTTCGGGCGGCGTCGAGCCCCTTGGCGCGCAGCCCCGCCGCGAGTTCCGCGCGCGTGGCGGCGTCGAGGTCGTTGTAGAGCCAGTCGTAGCCCGTGGCGACGGCCAGGGACATCTCGGCGACGTCGAGGAAGTGCGACGGATTCCAGTCCTCGAACGCGCACACGGCGCGCAGTTCGGCCACGGCGCGGTCGAGATGCGCGCGGTTGCCGAAGAGGCGGTAGGCGAGCGCGAGCGTGTTGATGCGCTCAAGCACGCGGCGGCTGACGCCCAGCAGGCGCCGCCCCTCCATCGCGCGCGTCGCGGGCTTCGAGGGCAGAATGTCGTCCGCATGCGCGCGCACGTAGTCCACGCCCCTCTTCACGTCGGCGTCCGTCTCCGCCCGCGCGCGCAGCGCCGCGAACCCGGCCTCGTCCGCAAACAGACGCGGATGCGGCTTCTGCGCCGCCGCCGCCACCGCCGTCGCGATCTCCGCGCGCGCCGTCTCCGGCAAAGAGTTATTGGATGTCTTCGCGCCCGACAGCGAACAGGCGGCGACGGCGACCCCCAGCAGAATGACATGTCGCATAAGGCTAGCTCCTGGCGACTTTCACGAGCACGGCGTTGCGGATGATCCTGCGCAGCTTCAGCGCGCCGAGCACGAGCAGGATGACCGCGAGGACGAAGAGCGTGGCCGCGCCGATCGCCGTCACGCCGCCCGCCGCGAAGCCCTCCTTCATCCACTTCGCCACGCTGTCGAGGAAGAGCTGGAACACGGCCGTGCCCGACGTCACGATCATGAAGCACATCGGCAGGAAGGCGATCCACCAGCGCAGGTGCTTCTTGAAGAGCCACAGCGAGGCCGTAAGCAGCGTGAGCGAGGCGAGCATCTGGTTCGCGGAGGCGAACATCGTCCAGAGATTCGCCGACATCGACGGGTTGAAGACGAGCAGATAGATGCCGATGAGCACGACGATCGTGGTCGCCACGTACATGTTGCGGTTGAGGCGCACGACGAGCGACGGCTTCGGCGCGGGCGCGCCGGCGGGCGCGGCCGCCGAAGTGGTGGACCACATTTCCTGCCACACGAAGCGGGCGAGGCGCGTGCACGCGTCCACGCTCGTCATGAGGAACGCCGCCACGGCAAGCAGCATGAAGCTTTCGGCGGCCTTTTCGGGCAGGCCCATCTGCGCGCAGAACGCGGCGAGGCCGTGCGCGAAGAGCTTCACGGGCGGCATCGTGGCGAGACCGTGCTCGAGGTCGGCCTGCGTGCCGCACGCCACGGCGAGCAGCGCGAGGAGCGCGACCACGCCTTCCAGCAGCATGCCGCCGTAGCCGATCGGCCGGATGTGGCGCTCGTTGTCGAGCTGCTTCGACGTGGTGCCCGAGGCCACCAGCGCGTGGAAGCCCGAGCACGCGCCGCACGCCACCGTCACGAAGAGCAGCGGAAACAGGTACTTCGACCCGCCGCCCGCGCTCGGCAGCGAAAAGCCCGAGAAGGCGTTGATCTGGATCGTGGGATGCACCCACAGCACGGCGGCCAGGCCGATCGCGAGCATCGCGAAAAGCAGGTAGCTGTTCAGGTAGTCGCGCGGCTGCAGCAGCAGCCACACGGGCAGCGTGCTCGCCACGAAGCAGTAGACGAACAGCACAACCACCCAGATCGTGCGCGCCGCGGCCGCCGACACGCCGAAGAGCTGCGTGAGGTCGCACGGAAAGACCACGCCCAGCCACACGAGCAGGAACAGCACGGGCACGAACACGAGGCTCGCCCACTTCACGCTCCAGCCCAGACGGTACACGCATACGCCGAAGATCGCCGCCTCGAAGATGCTCAGCAGCGAGGACGTGGCGACCTCGGGGTTCGAGACGAAGGAATCCGCCACCTGGCCCGTGAAGACGGACATCACAAGCACGAGCGTCGCGAAGCAGAACATGAGGAAGAGCATCTTGCCGGGCCGCCCCATCACGTCCTCGATCACGGAGCCGATCGAGCGGCCGTCGTGCCGCACGGAGAGGAAGAGCGTGACCATGTCGTGCATCGAGCCCACAAGAATGCAGCCGAACACGATCCAGAGCGTAACGGCCACCCAGCCGAACTCGGCGGCGAGCACGGGGCCGACGATCGGGCCCGCGCCCGCGATCGCGGCGAAGTGGTGCCCGTAGAGCACGAGCGGATGCGCCGGCACGTAGTCCACGCCGTCGCCCAGCGTGTGCGCGGGCGTGGGGCGGTTCGGATCCACGCCAAGCCCCTTCGCGATGAAGGCCGAGTAGAAGAAATAGGCCACGGCAAACGCCGCGCACCCGAGCAGCAGAAGAAGCGCTCCGTTCATGGTTCAATCTCCCTTAAGCCTGTGCAATGTGGACGCGGCGGCCTTCGACCCGCAGACGGCCCGCCGCGAGATGGCGCAGCGCCTCGGGGAACGCCAGGTGCTCCTGCACCTGGATGCGCGCGTGCAGCGTCTCGGGCGTGTCGTCCTCCAGGATCGGCACGGCCTTCTGCACGATGATCGGGCCGGAGTCCGTGCCGGCGTCGACGAAGTGGACGGTCACGCCGGCGACCTTGCAGCCGTAGTCGAGCGCCTGCGTCCAGCTGTGCACGCCCGGGAACGCGGGCAGCAGGGCCGGGTGGATGTTCAGCACGCGCTGCGGGAACGCCGCAAGCAGCTTGGGCTTGACGATGCGCATGAAGCCGGCGAGCACGACCGTGTCGCACCCCGCCGCGCGCAGCAGGTCGATGCAGCGGTCTTCCGCCGGGCCTTCGAGCTTCGTCTTCCACGGCGCGCAGTCGAGCCACTGGCAGGGGATGTCGTGCCGGCGCGCGCGCTCGAGAATGAAGGCGTCCGGCACGTCCGCAAGGACAAGCCGGATTTCCGCATCGAGTTCGCCGCGGTCGATCGCGTCCAGGATCGACTGCATGTTCGAGCCGGAGCCCGAACCGAGAACGCCCAATTTCAACGTGGCCATGAGATCGTCTCCTTCTTGCGGACTGCGGCGCGGTGCGCCGTCAGATGTGCGTCGGGGTTTCGATGCCGAGCAGGGACAGCCCCTTGGCGAGGATGCGGCCGAAGAGGGCGCACAGCGCGAGGCGCGCGTCGCGCACCGCGGGTTCGCTCTTGAGGATCGGCGCGCGCTGGTAGAACGAGCTGTAGAGCTGCGCGGTCTGGAAGAGGTAGTCGGCGAGCACGCTCGGCTTCGTGTTATCGGCGGCGCGCTGCACGGTGGGGCCGAACTGGAGCAGCTGCAGCGCCAGCTGCTTTTCAATGGGCAGCATCTCTCTTCCCCCCATTCCACTCGTTCCACCCATTCCACCCGTTCCACCCATTCCACCCTTCTCGAGCAGCGAGCACACGCGCGCGTAGGCATACTGCAGATAGGGGCCGGAATTGCCTTCGAGGGCGAGCGCCTTGTCCCAGGAGAAATCGATGTCGGTGATCGGATCGTGCGAGAGGTCGGAGTACTTCACGGCGCCGAAGCCGATCTGGCGCGCGAGCGCCGCGTCGCCGCCGCGCTCCTTCACGATCTCGAACGCGCGGCGCTCGGCCTCGGCGAGCAGATCGTCGAGCTTGATGAGATTGCCTTCGCGCGTGGAGATCGCCCTGCCCTGGTAGCTCATGAGGCCGAACGGCACGTGCACGAGCTGCA
>CAVEDG010000057.1:0-9250 GCA_963614205.1 bacterium
GACATGACACTCGAACAGTTCAGACAGGTTTGGACGAAGGCGGCGGCGAAGACGGTCGCCCGCGAAAAGGACTATTCCGCGCTCGCCGCCGCCCTTTGCGGCGTTTCCCATTTTGACAACCGACAGTCACCAGCTGCTAGATAGCGGGGTAAGAAAAAAAACGGATGAAGAAAATGAAGATGAACCATCAGTCAGTTCTTGTCGTGGGGGCGTTGTCCCTTGCGTCCCTTATGTCGTTTTCGTCGTTTGCGGCGGGCGGTGGAACGCCCGCCCTACCGGTGACCGAAGATCCGGTCGCGTTCGTCGATCCGTTCGTCGGGACGGCGGGGACGGGGCACACGTTCCCCGGCGCGTGCATGCCGTTCGGGCTCGTGCAGGCTTCGCCGGAGACGGGCTGGGGCGACTGGAAGTACTGCGGCGGCTACCAGTACGCCGACACGCGCATCCAGCGCTTCGGCCAGACGCAGATCAACGGCACGGGATGCGGCGATCTCGGCGACGCGGCGATCCTGCCGTTTACGGGCGAGGCGCTGCCCGCCGACTTCTCGAGCGCGTTCCGCAAGGAGACGGAGAAGGCGTCGCCCGGCTTCTACCGTGTCACGCTCGACGACTTCAAGACGGACGTCGAGATTACGGCGACCGAGCACGCCGCGCTCTACCGTCTGCGCTATCCGAACGGCGCGAAGGCGAGGCTTCTCCTCGATCCCGCATGGTGCAACCAGTCGTGGGGGGCGGCGGCCAACAGCGCACAGGAGGCTGAAATCAACGTGTCGGACGATGGACTCGTCACGGGGCGCGTCCATACGCGGCGGTGGGTTGATCGCGTCTACTGCTTCGCCCTGCGCGCGAGCCGTCCGTTCACGGTCGCCGCGAGGGACGTGAAGACGCTGCCGGGCGCGAAGGTCTCGGGCATGGTCCTCGACTTCGCGCCGGATGCGGCAAACGGCGAGGTCTGCGTGCGCGTTGCGCTGTCGTCCGAATCGATCGACGGCGCGGTGCGCAACCTGAAGGCCGAGACGGAAGGGCGCGGTTTCGACGACGTGAGGCGCGCGGCGGAGGCGGCGTGGCGGAAGGCGCTTGCGGGCGCGGAGATCCTCGAGGGGACGGTCGAGCAGAAGAAGAACTTCTACACCGCGCTCTACCACCTCTACCTGCAGCCGAACAACATCGCCGATGCCGGCCAGGCGCCGCGCATGTCGACGCTTTCGATGTGGGACGTCTTCCGCGCGGCGTGCCCGTGGTACGCGCTGATGAAGCCCGAGGTGATCGACGGCATCGTCGCGTCGTCGCTGCGGCAGTACGACGAAGTCGGCTACGTGCCGATCTGGCAGCTCTGGGGAAAGGACAACCACTGCATGATCGGCAACCACTCCGTGCCCGTGCTCGTGGACGCCTATTTCGCGGGACGTCTCGCCGATCCGGAGAAGGCGTACCGCGCGGTGAAGGACTCGCTCACGAAGAACTTCAAGTCGCGTCCGAAAGACCGCTTCGACCTGCTCGACAAGTACGGCTACTATCCGTTTGACCTCATCAAGGGCGAGTCCGTCAGCCGCACGCTCGAGTGCGCCTACGACGACTGGTGCGCGTCGCGCTTCGCGGCGGCGCTCGGCAAGGCGGACGACGCGGCGTTCTTCGCGAAGCGCGCCGGCAACTGGCGCAACGTCTACGACGCCTCGACGGGCTTCATGCGCGGACGCGACACGAAGGGCGCGTGGCGCACGCCGTTCGACCCCTACGCGCTCGGCCACGGGGCCTCGACGGCGAACGACTTCACGGAGGGCAATTCGTTCCAGTATTCGTGGCACGTGCTGCACGACGTGCCGGGGCTCGTCGCCGCGATGGGCGGCAAGGAGGCATTCGCGAAGAAGCTCGACGGACTCTTCTCGGCGCAGGAGAAGGTCGAGGGCGCGGGATGCACGCTCGACGTCACGGGACTCATCGGACAGTATGCGCATGGCAACGAGCCGAGCCATCACGTCGCGTATCTCTACCCGTTCGTCGGGCGCGGCGACCGCACGGCGGAGATCGTGCGCGAGGTCTTCGACCGCTTCTACGCGCCGAAGCCGGACGGGCTTTGCGGCAACGACGACTGCGGGCAGATGAGCGCGTGGTACGTGTTCTCCGCGCTTGGATTCTATCCGGTCGATCCGGTCTCTGGCGAATACGTGCTCGGGGCGCCGCAGATCGCGAAGGCGCGGCTCACGCTGCCAAACGGCAAGACGTTCACCGTCGAGGCGAAGAACCTCTCGCGCGCGAACAAGTACGTCAAGCGCGTTCTGTTCAACGGGCAGCCGCACGTGGGCTTCACGCTCAAGCGCAGCGACGTCCTGAAGGGCGGCACGCTCGTCTTCGAGATGGGGAAGTAGCCGCTCCGGGGTGAGCAGATGGTTCGAGATCGAGTTCCCGTTGGAGATTCATAATTGGCGCGTCGTGCCGATCGGCGGCTTCGCCGTTTGGGAACAGACTTGAACGGTGTCTTGTCGATTCTCGTCTCGATCCGGCACATTCCCGAGGAACTCGCAGTTCTCCATTTACAAGCGGAAGCAGAACTGGTAAACTCTTCCGTGACATGGAAAAAGATTCTGAAACTGCGATCACGCTTGAAGATGCGGTGCGCTCGACGGCGTTCGAGGACGTGCAGGTCTACGCTGCATGCATCCTCGGCATCCGCAATGCGATGAAACTCGATCGGGAGACGCTCGTTCCGCTCGTCGTCTCGCGTATCCGCGCGGATGTCTGGAAGACGATCACGACCGATCTTCTTGGACTTCCCGAGAAATGCGAAGGTCTCTTCCGCAAGATGCTGGAAGGCCAATCCGTACGGATCCCCTCCGGGAATGTCTGCGCTCGGAATTCCTTCGACCACATCGCGTTCATCGACGTCAAAAAGGAGAGCTGTGGACGAGGCATGAGATGGACTGCGACCTTGCCGGATGAAATCCGCGAGACCATCAACGCCGACCGTGCCCGCTATGACGACCTGCGCGTGCTCGATGCCACTCTCGCTTTCTATGCCGACAGCGCGGCGATGCTCTACGGCGTGGTCACGCTGGACGACTTCGTGGAGATCTACAGGCATTGGAATCCGGAGACGCATCTCACCGCCAAACTGGCGCGGGAAATTCTCGAAGGCGCGCAGTTCGCGGCGGAGGTGGGATACTTTCTGCATGACAACTACGTGTGTCATGTCGAGTTTGACGCAAAGACCCCGGACGAGACGGATGACATCATCTCCGACTTTCTCCAGGAGGTCGCGGACAAGCCGAGATGGTATCCGGACAGCGCAGAGCAGTTTCTTGAGTTCTCCACCGATGATGTGAACCTTGAAAACGACAATGCGCGCGTCTTTGAGAGCTTCCTCGAGACCCATGGCGTCGAGCATCCAGATGACCGCGCTGACCTCCTTCTCGAAGTCGTCCGCATGCATCAGTTCGGCGAACGCCCCGGGGATATGATCCGCTATGTCAGGGACAAGTGCCAATTGCCCGGCGGGAGCGACTTCGCCGAGATGGGCCGGTGCCTCATGAATTTTCTCAACGGCATCCATCTGCGCAGCAACAATGGCTGGACTCCGGCCTCTTTGCTGAACCAGATGTCACCGTCCGACATGGGCACTCCGTCGGCCGAGCTGCTGACGTCCCTCGCGGAGTCCAGTCTCACGACCGGCCAGAACCAGAAGATTCCCCGCAACGCCCTCTGTCCGTGCGGGAGCGGGCTCAAGTACAAAAAGTGCTGTGGTCGCTGACGCGGCGTTTCTGTCCGTGCATTTCCCACACGGACACGGCAGATTATGGTAAACTATCCGTCAACACTGAAAGGAGACAAAGAGATGAATCTCGATAAGACCTGTCTGATGAGTTTGATGCTGGGCGCCGCGCTGTGCGGGGCGCCGGCTGCCGTTGCGTTTTCCGCCGCGCCGCCGCCGCCTCCGGGCGCGCAGCTGGGGCCGGGCATGGCGTGGTGCCCGCGCTGCGGAGGCTGCGGCCGCGTGCCGAGCGGCTTTCTCGGCCTGAGCGACAAGCGGTGCCCCGAGTGCAAGGGCTCCGGCCAGATGATGTCCAAGTGGGGCCGCCCCCCCGAGCCGAAGCACCACGTCGCGCCCCCGCCGAGGGGTGGGCACGGCGGTCCCGGCCGCGGTCCCGGCATGAAGGGCGGCCCGAAGGGCGGCGACCGCGGCCCCGGCGCCAGGGGAAATGACCGCGGCCCCCAGGGCGGCGGCGACCGCGGCATGAAGGGCGGCGACCGCGGCATGCAGGGTGGCCCTGATCGCGGCGGCAAGGGCGGCCCGCGCCGCTAAGCACTCCGCACTCCGCACTAGGCACTAGGCACTAGGCACTCAGCACTAGGCACTCAGCACTAGGCACTAGGCACTCAGCACTCGGCACTCCGCACTAGGCACGACACCCGATGCATCCGCGGCTCGCCCTCACGAGTCTCTCCTGCGCGTGTGCGCTGGGGCGCACGAACGACGACGTTCTCGCCCACGCCCGCGCAGGTTCAACGGCGGGGATGATCGCCCTTGACGGCGACATCCCCGGTCGTTCCGTTTTGTTCGGTCGCGTGCCCGGCGACCTGCCGCGCATCGCAGAGCCGTGTTACGCGATGCGGACGAACCAGCTGCTGCTGCACGCGGTCGACAACTTCCGCGCGACAGTGGAGGCGTTCTTCGCGCGCCATGCCGCCGAGCGCGTGGCGATCGTGCTGGGCGCCTCCAACACGGGCATCGACGAGGCGCAGCGCGGCGTGGACGCCTGGCTCGACACGGGCGCGAAGCCGGAGACGCTCGACTTCTCGCAGATCGAGCTCGGCACACCGAGCGACTATCTGCGCCATCTGCTTGGCGTGAAGGGGCCGTGCTATACGGTTTCGACCGCGTGCAGTTCGAGCACGAAGGCGTTTGCGTCCGCGCGGCGGCTCATCGAGACGGGCGTGGTCGATGCGGCGCTGGTGGGCGGCGTGGACGGCCGCTGCCGGTTTGCGCTCAACGGCTTCCATGCGCTGGGCGCGCTGGCGCAGGGGCTGTGCCGTCCGCTCGCCCCCGACCGCGACGGCATCAACCTCGGCGAAGCCGTCGCCCTCTTCACGCTCGAGCGCATCGACGAGAGTTCCGCATCCTGCGCTTCGCATCAAGCACCAGACACCAAGCACCAAGCACTCAGCACGCAGCGCCAAGCGCTCATTGTCCTCAAGGGCTACGGCTCGTCCAGCGACGCGCATCACGCGACGGCGCCGGATCCGGAGGGGCGCGGCGCGGAGGCGGCGATGCGCGCGGCGCTGGCGGATGCGGGGCTGACGCCGGGCGACATCGGCTATGTGAATCTCCACGGCACGGGCACGGTCGCCAACGATTCCATGGAACTCGCCGCCGTTCACCGCATTTTCCCTCAACTCCCAACTCTCGTCGAATCCACCAAGGCGCTGACGGGGCATTGTCTTGGCGCGGCGGGGGCGATCGAGGCGGCGCTGTGCTGGCTGAAGTTGGCGGCGGGCGACATCGCGGGCGCGGCGATGAGCAATTCCTTTGCGTTCGGCGGCGCGAACGCGAGCGTGATCCTTGCGCGGGAGGAGGCGTGACGATGGACGAGACGCGCGAATGGGATTTGGCGGATCTGATTCCGCATCGCGCGCCGATGGCGCTGCTCGACGCGATCGAGTCGTTCGACGCGGAGGCGAAGACGCTCGTGGCGCGCGTGGCGATCACGGAAGGGCAGCTGTTCTATTCGGCGGCGGAGGGCGGCGTGCCGAACTGGGTGGCGATCGAGTACATGGCGCAGGCGAGCGCGGCGCTCGCGGGCTGCTACGACCGCGTGGTCGCGCCCGACCGGCCCGCGCGGCCGGGCCTGCTGCTTGGGTCGCGGCGGCTCGACCTGCGTCTGACGCATTTCGCGGCGGGGCGCACGTACTGGGTTTCGGCGGCGAATGCGTTTTGGGACAACGACGCGGCGGCGTTCACGTGCGCGATCCGCGACGACGCGGGCGCGGTGGTGGCGGAGGCGACGCTCAATGCGTACCGGCCGCCGGATTTCGAAGGATTTCTGAAGGAGCAGGCGAAGACATGAAACGGGTCTTGGTGACGGGATCTTCCCGGGGCATTGGGCAGGCGGTGGCGCGGCGGCTCGCGCAGGACGGCTTTGCGGTGGTCGCGCACGCGGTGCGCAACGCGGAGACGGCGCGCGCGACGGCGGCGGAGTGCGCGCGTCTCTCGGGCGCGCCCGAGCAGGCGCCGCTCGTCTTCGACGTGGCGGACCGCGCGGCGGCGGCGGCGGCGCTGGAGGCGGACATCGCCGCGCACGGCCCCTACTTCGGCGTGGTGGCGAACGCGGGCGTGGCGGCCGACGCGCCGTTCCCCGTGCTCGAAGGCGACGCGTGGGACCGCGTGATCGACACCGATCTCACGGGCCTCTACAACGTGCTGAAGCCCATCGTGATGCCGATGATCTCGAACCGCATCCGCGGCCGCATCGTCACGCTCTCGAGCGTGAGCGGGCTTGTGGGCAACCGCGGCCAGGTCAACTACTCCGCCGCGAAGGCCGGCGTGATCGGCGCCACGAAGGCGCTCGCCGTGGAGCTCGCCAAGCGCGGCATCACGGTGAACGCGGTGGCGCCGGGCGTGATCGCCACGGACATGGCCGCGACGATCGAGGAGCCCGAGCTCGTGAAGCGGGCGATTCCCATGCGCCGCTTCGGCACGCCCGAGGAGGTCGCGGGCGTGGTGGCGTTCCTCTTCCGCGACGAGGCCGCCTACGTGACGCGGCAGGTGATTTCCGTGAACGGAGGGCTGTTCTGATGCGGCGCGTGGTCGTCACGGGCATGGGCGCGGTGAGCCCGCTCGGGCCATCGGTGGACGCGGCCTTCGCGCGTCTGCACACCTACGAGAACTGCGTGCAGGCGCTGCCGGAGCTCGCCGACTACCGCGGGCTCAACACGCGCCTCGGCTGCCGCACCGCGTTCACGCGCCCGGCGCACTGGACGCGCAAGACCACGCGCACGATGGGCGACGTCTCCATGCTCGCCCTTGCCGCGACGGAGCAGGCCGTGGCGCAGGCCGGGCTCGACGACGCCACGCTGCAGAACGGCCGCACGGGCGTGGCCTACGGCTCGTGCTCCGGCTCGATTCCCGCACTGCTCGACTTCTACTCGATGCTCACCACGAAGGAGGTTGCGGGCATCACGAGCGGCACCTACATCAAGCTCATGCCGCAGACGACGGCGTGCAATCTCTCCGTCCACTTCCGCACGCACGGCCGCCTCGTGCCCACGGGCACGGCGTGCACGAGCGGCTCGCTCGCGCTCGGCAGCGCCGCCGAGCTCATCCGCTGGGGCGTGCAGGACGTGATGCTTGCCGGCGGCGCGGAGGAGTTCTCGCCCACGCAGGTGGCGATCTTCGACACGCTCTACGCCACCTCGCTGCGCAACGACGCGCCGCGCACCACGCCCGCGCCCTACGACGCGGAGCGCGACGGCCTCGTGATCGGCGACGGCGCGGCCACGTTCGTGCTCGAGGAGCGCGACCACGCCCTTGCGCGCGGCGCGACGATTCTCGCCGAGCTCGTGGGTTTCGCCGAGACGACGGACGGCACGCACGTCACGAACCCCAACGCCGAGACGATGGCCATCGCCCTGCGCGGCGCGCTTGCCGACGCGCACCTCGACGGCGCCGCGATCGCCTACGTGAACGGCCACGGCACCGCGACGAAGGCGGGCGACGTCGCCGAGACGGCCGCCACGCGCGCCGCGTTCGGCCGCGCCGTGCCGATTTCGTCCATCAAGAGCTACACGGGCCATACGCTCGGTGCGTGCGGCGCGCTGGAGGCGGCGCTCACCGTGAAGGCGCTGGCGTCGGGCTGGTTCCCGCCCACGCTCAACCTGCGCCATCCCGACCCCGCGTGCGCCGAGCTCGACTACGTCATGGGCGAAGGCCGCCGCATCGACGGCGAATACGCGATGACGAACAACTTCGCCTTCGGCGGCGTGAACACGTCGCTCGTCTTCCGCCGCGTCGCGCGCGCCTAGGGAGAAGGGCGCGATGGTCGTCTGGATCCAGAACCCGTTCGACAGCCTTCCGCTCGAAGGCTCGCGGAAGATGCGCTACTGGCTCATGGCCGAGGCGTTTGCGCGCGCGGGGTGGGAGGTCGTGCTCTGGACGAGCGCCTTCAGCCACGTGACGAAGAAGCCGCGCGCGCTCGCGGCCGCGGCCGTTCCGCACATCCAGGTGCGCCTCATTCCCACGCGGTCCTACGCGCGCAACGTGGGCTGGGCGCGCGTGGTGAGCCATCGCGCGTATGCGCGGGCGTGGAAGCGCCTGGCGGAGGACCCGGCGCTGCCGCGGCCCGACGTGATCGTGTCGTCGCTGCCGACGATCTCCGGCGCGGCGGCGGCGCTGGAGATCGGGCGGCGCCTGGGGGCGAAGATCGTCCTCGACATCCAGGACGCCTGGCCGGAGACGTTCGAGCGCCTGGCGCCGAAGGGGCTGCGGTGGGCGGCGCATCTCGCGCTCACGCCGCTGCGCCGCGCCGCGCAGCGCCTCTACCGCGCGGCCGACGTCGTCACGGGCGTGAGCGCGCGCTACCGCGCCCTCTCCGGCCGCGACGACTTCTTCCTCGCCTACCACGGCATCGAGCTGGAAGGGGGACCAACTCCCAACTCCCAACTCCCAACTCCCAACTCTCCCCTGCGCCTTGTCTACGCCGGGAATCTGGGGCGCACCTACGATCTCGCGACGATCGTGGAGGTGGTCGAGGCGCACGAGGACCTGACGCTCGACGTGGCCGGCTTCGGCGCGTTCTCGTCGACGTGTCCGCGCATCCGCTTCCACGGGCTTCTCGCCGAGGCCGATCTGCGGCGGCTGCTTGCCGCGTGCGACATCGGCCTCGTGCCCATGCCCGCGGAGAGCTGGGTGGGGCTTCCCTACAAGTTCGGCGACTATGCGCGCGCGGGGCTGCGCATCGTCTCGTCGCTGGGCGGCGAATCCGCCGCGCTGCTCGAGAAGTACCGGTGCGGCGCGACGTACCGCGTGGGCGACGCCGCCTCGCTCGCCGCCGCCGTGGCCCGGGCGGCGCCGCTGCCGCGCGCCGCCGCCCTGCGCCTCTGCGCGGAAGAGCTCGACGCCCGCCGCATCTACGACGGCTACGTCGCGCGCATTCTGCGAAAATAGATTTGATTCCGCGTCTCAAAAGGGCTAAACTATTCGCTCGTTTTTCAACAAGGAGACTTTTGCCATGCTCAAGAAACCGGCAACGAACATTGAATG
>CAVEDG010000058.1:0-8976 GCA_963614205.1 bacterium
CGCGTATACTGCAATCTGCCTTCAGAGTCATAGGAGATGGGATAGCCTTCGTCCCAATCCGACGTCGTTGGCTCCACCGTCTTCGCGTTTTCCGGATACAGCACGGTGGCGACGGTGGAAGTGGGCATGCCGTCGTAGATCTTGACGATGCTCGGGGCCTGCGCCACGAGGTCGAGGTTCGGGTAGTAGTAGTCGCCGGGCACGACGGTGATCGTGTAGTTGCAGCCGTCGTAGCCGGGCGTGGTCACGTGCAGTGCCGCGGCGTTCGCGATCGATTTCGTCGTCTTCTGGCCCTTCTCGGGGTAGGCGCTGCACGTGCCCGCGTCCGCGTCGAGCGTATCGCCCTCCACGAGCGCGCCGGCGGTGATCTCGTGGGCGAAGTCCGTCGTCTTCCGCGTCTCCGTGGTCTGCGCGTAGTCGTCGAAGGTCACGATGAGCGGCCGCGGCTGGATCGTGACGGTGTTCACGCCCGTCCAGTCCTCCAGCACCACGCCGTCCTCGTAGCCGGGCTGCTTGATCCACACGCGGCAGTAGACGTTCGTGGAGACGACGTTGCCGTCCGCGTCGCGCACCACGTTCACCTGGCCGCCATCGACCGTGTAGACGCCGTTCGATTCGAGCGAGTAGGCGGCCTTCCATTCGTAGTCGTAGCCCTCGATGAACGTGGGCGTGGTGACGGTCGGCGCGTAGGCCGTGCCGTCATACGTGTTCGTGACGGGGGCCGTGGTCGGATACGGCACCGTGAACACGCTCTTGAAGCCCACGCGCACCTCGTGGTCGGCCCCGATGTTCTGGAAGATCCAGTTGTAGGCGTCCTCGTCGAAGTCCGTGATCTCCTGGCCGTCGATTGCGAGGTAGTCGAGCACGTAGCCGCCCTTGCCGCGGAAGACGACTTCCGGCGACGTGTTCTCCGCCACTTCGATTTCGTTCTGCACGAAGCCGTTGAGCACGATCTCGCCCCTGCCGTAGATGACCGTGCCGCGCACCGTGTACGTGGGGAACGACCAGGAGACGGTGGTGGAGGCCTGCGCCTCGGCCTGCACCGTCGCGCCGCTGTCCGGCGTGAGCTCGACCTGCACGGGGCCCTTGTTCGGGTTCTTCTCCCACTGCCCCGTCTTCTCGTTGTACGTGGCGTTGACGCTCGTGCGGAACTTCCCCTCCGCGTCGATCACGCCGATCGTGAGCTTGATCTCGGCGGGGTCGGAGATGTCCTTCAGGTTGATGTGCACATGGCCCGTGTCGTCCACCGTGAGCTCGTCCGCCGTGAGCGCCACCCAGCCCTGCACGGCCGCGTTCGTCGTCCACGTGCCGGAGAGGTTCGCCGTGTCGATCGTGAGGCCGTCCTCCACGTCGATGGCGTCCGTCATCACGATGTCGGCCGGCCCGGCGATGACCTTCTCGAACAGGGCCACCACGTCGTCGGCGCTGCCATAGTCGGCCTGCTGTTCGATGGCGGGCCCCGAAAGCCGCTGCGCGCGCCCCACGTTGTTTTCGAGCGTGGCCTTCGCGGTGCGCGCGTCGTCCTTCGTGCGAAATCCCGAGACTGTCGCGGGCAGTTCGTACTTTTCAAGCGTCATCGACTCGTACAGCGACGGCGCGAACATGCCCAGCAGCGCCCTGTACGCCGTGTAGCCCCAGGGCGACGACTTCTGCACCGTCGCGCCGTAGCTTGCCACGTAGTCGTCGAGGAACAGCCAGAAATTGCCCACGTCGAACTTGTAGGAATAGACGATGGGGCACGGCTGCCACGGATTCATCACGAGTCCTTCCGGCAGCAGCGCGTCGCTGTTGGCGCCGTCTTCGTGATCCACGAGCCAGATGATCTTGTTCCGCGCGTAGAACGGCTTGAGGAACTCCACGACTTCGCGCTCTTTCGGATGCGCGCCGATGAACTTTGTGGCCACGAGCGTACGGTCGAACGAGAACACGATGTAGTCGTACTTGTTCGCCGTGCCGTCGTCGATCATCGTCGCCAGCTGATGGTAGAATTCGTAGAGCTCGCCATGGTTCATCGTGGCGCTGTCCAGCCCCGCGATGCCGCCCGTGAAGGTCTCGCCCTTCTTGAGCGACCCGCTCACGACCGCCGTCGGCGTGGCGCTTTCAGTCTGGTTGAAGAAGTAGTAGTCCACGTTGGCGACCTTCGTGATCGCGTTCAGACCGGCGCGCACGACGGTGGAGTTCAGCCCGTGCGCGCTGCACAGCGCGCTCAGGATGAGCACGTTGGGCACGCCGCCCTTCGTCTCCGGCGTCGTCTTGATGTCGATGGCGATCGTGGCGCGGTCGCCGTCCGTCCAGTTGACGGTCTTCGTGACCTCCGCCGAGGCGCCCTGGATCGTGCCGGGCTCGGTGACGTGCCAGTAGACGATGCAGGGGCTCGTGGAGCCGTCGGTCCACGTGTATTCCTCCTTGAGGTGGAACACGCTCGCGAAGCGTCCGAGGCCGTTCGTGACGACGGTCGTGGAGCCGTCCGCCGCCGTGACCGTGGTGATCGAGGCGTTGGTGCTCGTCACGCCGTCCACGTAGGCGACGGCGCTCTGCAGCGGCTCGCCGAGGTTGTCGGGGTCGAACGCCGTGTAGGTCGTGCCGTCCACCCAGGTGAAGGACGTGGCGCCGTCCGGGTAGCTGACCGTCGGCGGCGTGACGCGCGTGTAGTCGAAGAGCGTCTCGATGCGCACGATCAGCACGCCGTCGCCGCCCGCGCCGCCGCGCCCCGCCGTGGCGGCGCCGTCGCCGCCGAAGCCGTAGCCCGCGCCGTCGGCCGCCACGTAGGCGGCGTCGCCGCGCCGGCCGCCGCGGCCGCCCTGGCCGTAGACGACCGTCTCGCCCGTGATGTCGCTCGCGCGGCCCGCGCCCGGACGGCCGTCCGCGCCGCCGCGGCCTTCCGCCACAGTCACCGCCGCGCCGCCGCCGCCGCCGCCGATGCACACGGTCGGGTTCACCGCAGCCGTGCCGTCGGCCGCCGTCACGTAGGTGTTCGTGGGCGTGCCGCCGCCCCAGCCCTGGCCGTCGATCGCGCCGCCGCCGGCCGTGAACACGCCGTACCACGAGCCGCCGCCGCCGCAGCCGCCGCTTTCGCCGTGGCCGTCGATCTTCACGGTGCCGCCGCCGCCGCCGCCGCGCCCCTGCACGACGGGGTTGCCGTCGGGATCGGCCAGAACCGTGTTGCCGCCGTTTGCGCCGACCCAGCCCTGCACGGTCGTCTGCACGCGCGCGCCGCCGCGCCCCACCGCCACCGTGTAGGCGCCGGCCGCGAGCACGGTGGAGCGGTCGCTCACGCCGCCGCCGCCGCCGCCGCCCGCCGCGCCGCTGCCGATGTCGTCCTGCGCCGCCATCGAGCCGCCCGCGCCGCCGCCGCCGACCGCGAACACGCGCGCCTTGGCGTTCTTCGGCAGCGTGAAGCTGCCCGTCGCGTCCGTGAACACAAGCACCGCGCCGCCGTTCGCAAGCGCCGTCGCCGACTGCGCGCCCTCATAGGTCACGCGCGCACCCGCGACCTCGATCTCGCCCGCGCGCATCGCGAGCGCCGCCAGCAGAAGAAGTCCTGTCAGGATCTGTTTCATGTCGCTTTCCTTTCCTTACACTGAAATGGACTATGTCAACGCGACATGATACCACATTCCGCAGACCGGATGTTGGCTGTTCAAGATTTTGCACAAAGTGCTGATTCTGCCGAAGTTGTGTGTATGCGGACAAACGTGACGGGCGAGATCAGCAGCCCGTTGCCCCTCCTTGCGTCAAGGGCATCGGCCGAGCACGTCGCGAAGTCATGGTCTCCTTGCAGGAGATCAATGAGGACGCAGGTGTCGACGAGCCAGCTCACGTCTCTTCCCCCTCGCGAAGCTCGGCCATGACCTCTGCTGTCGAACGAAAGTCGGGATTGAAACGCCGCCCATAGCCAATGAAATCATGCGCGGACTTTCGTTTCGGCTTCACGCCCCCGGCCGGCGAATCAATACTTCTTCGCGCCTGTGCGCGCGCTAGTCGAGAAACTCGTCGTCGGCCGCCGCGTCGGACGCCGCGGCCACCGGACGCGCCACCGCGCGCTCGGCCGGATCGGCCACCACGGCCGGCGCGCGCGTCTCCACCCAGCGCGGAGCTCGCGGTCCTTCCGCGCGTACTTCGTCTTCGTGTCAATCGTGTGCGCGGAGAAGATGTCGCGGCGGTTGCGGTTGAGCTGCTCCTTGACCGCCTTCACGGAGCCCATGTCCGAAAAGAGATCCATCTGCGCGGGCACGAAGCGTCATCTCCCGCGTCCTACAGCGCCTTAGTCTTGTTCGAGAAGGGCGAGCATGGCCTTGGCGCTGAGGGCGCTGGCGCCGTCGGCGAGCACGTCCTCCGCGAGCGCGGTCTTCTTCTCGTGCAGGCGCACGACCTTCTCCTCGATCGTGTCCTGCGCGATGAGGCGGTAGACCGTGACGGGCAGGCGCTGGCCGATGCGGTGCGCGCGGTCGGTGGCCTGGTTCTCCACCGCCGGGTTCCACCACGGATCGAGCAGGATCACGTAGTTGGCCGCCGTGAGGTTGAGGCCCATGCCGCCCGCCTTGAGCGAGATCAGGAAGAAGTCGCCCGTGCCGCCCTGGAACGCCTCCACCGCCTTTTCGCGCGCCATCTTCGAGGTGGCGCCGTCGAGGTACTGGTAGGTCCAGCCGTTCGTCTCGAGCATCTTGCGCACGATCGCGAGATAGTCCACGAACTGCGAGAAGATGAGCGCGCGGTGCCCGCTCGCCTTGAGGTCGCCGAGCAGCGCGGCGAGCGCCTCGAGCTTCGCCGAGGCCTGCAGGGAGGGCATCACGAGCGACGGGTGGCAGCAGAAGCGGCGCAGGCGCGTGAGCTCGGCGAGGATCGCGAGCTTGTTTTCGGGGTCGCCCGACTCGAGCTTCTCCACCGCGTTGCGGCGCGTGGCCTCGTAGGCGTGGCGTTCGTCGTCGCCGAGGACGACGGGCACGGTGATCTCCTCCTTGTCGGGGAGGTCGGTGAGCACGTCGCGCTTGAGGCGGCGCAGGATGAGCGGCTTCACGAGGCGCTTCAGGCGCGGCGAGGCGAGGCCGTGCGGCGCGAGCTCGCGCGCGAAGCGCGTCTCGCCGCCGAGCATGCCGGGGTTGATGAAGTCGAAGAGGCTCCACAGCTCCGAGAGGCGGTTCTCGATCGGCGTGCCCGTGGCGACCACGCGGAACTTCGCCTTCAGCGTCTTCACGCTCTTCGCGCGCTTGGTGAGGTGGTTCTTGATCGCCTGCGCCTCGTCGAGCACGACGACGTTCCACGCCACCGCCGCGAACTTCTCCTCGCGCGTGGTGAGCACGCCGTAGCTCGTGATGACGATGTCGTGCGCCTTCGCGAACGCGGAGACGTCCTCGTCTTCCGCCGACACGTTGGCGGTCTGGCCCACGAGCGCGACGCGCAGCTCCGGCGCGAAGCGCGCGATTTCGTTGCGCCAGTTGAAGGTGACGGAGGCGGGCACGATCACGAGCGACGGGCCCTCCGCCCGGCGCGCGCAGAGAAGCGCGATGATCTCGATCGTCTTGCCGAGGCCCATGTCGTCCGCCAGGCACGCGCCGATGCCGCACGCCGCGAGGCGCGACAGCCACTCGTAGCCTTCGGTCTGGTAGGGACGCATCTGGCACTTGAAGTCCGCGGGCACGGGCGCCGTGTGCGCGAAGGCGGAGCGGATGGTTTCGATGCGCTCGCGCACGATCTCCGGCAGCGGCAGCGTGTCGTCGGCCTCGGTCTCGCGCGCGGCCTTTTCGAGCGACGGCAGCGCGGCGGGCGAGATGAGGATCTTGCCGCTCCGCTCCACGCCCGCGGCCTTCAGCGCCTCGACGCGGCGGGCGAGCGCGGCCGAGAGCTTGAGATAGCGGCCTTCGGTGAGGCGCACGTAGGCGCCCTCGCGCGCGTCGAACGACCGCAGCAGATCCACGAACGACAGCACCTTGCCGTCGTCGAGCGTGAACTCGCCCGAGACGCCGAGCCAGTAGTCGGCCGTCTCGCCGCCCTCGAACTTCGCCGAGTGCGAGACGAGCGACGAAAGCTGCAGCGATTCGCCTTCCGGCCATTCGAGCGTGAAGGGCGCGACAGACGCCGGCGCGGCGTCGGCGGCATCGGTCTCGGCGGTCTCGGTGGCGGCATCAGTCTCGGCCGCCGGTTCGGGCGGCTGCGCGGCGGCGTGCAGCGCGGCGAGCGCGCCGAGCGCCTCCTCCACGCCGTCGAAGACCCACGTGCTTTCGCCCGCGTTCGCGCCGCCGATCGTCTCGAGCACGGCGCGCGCGGCGGCGGCGGCGGCCGTTTCGGCGGCGAAGTCGCGCACAAGCAGCGCGCGCGACTTGTCGGCGCGCACCACGAGCCGCTCGGGAACGCCCTTGCCGGGCTCGGCCGACCACGCCGGCTCGTCGCAGAGACGCATCGCAAGCGTCGCCGTGAGCAGACCGTCCTTGTAGGCGAGCCGCACGCACGGCCGCCCCGTCGCCGTCTCGCGCGGGATGCCCGCGTGCGCGGCCACCTTCTCGGTCTCGCCGCTCGTCCAGGCGATCGGCGCATCCTCGGCGACTTCCGTGTAGAGCCCGACCAGGCGATCGACGCCCTCGACCGGAATCTTCACCGTCCCGTGGCCGCGGGCCTGCCGCCGCAGCTCCGTCGCCGCGTCGTAGTAGTCGCGCGTGATGACGTACGCCGTGAGGTCGTACGGATCGCCGCGGTTGACGCGCAGGATGCTGATCTCCTCGTCGTCCGTCGAAAACGAGTCGAGCAGCATCGGCGCCTCGATCTCCGCGCCACCATCCGCCGTCATGCGCACTTCAAGCGCGGCGTTCTTGCACGTGAGCTTCAGCGGCTTGACGTCACGCCCCGCCGGCTTCGACGAGTAGTAGGAGCGGTTCCCGTCGTAGTAGACCGAGAGATTCGGCCGCGCCGCGAGCTTGCGCAGCAGGGCTCCCGGCATCGAATGCTGCGGCGGACCGTAGTAGGCGTGCACCTCCTCAAGCAGGTTCTTGCTCACGACCTGGGCTTTGATGGCGATGTCGTCGAGGTCGAGCAGCCCGTCGAACCTCCCATCCTTGAACTCGTACTCGTTGATGGCCTTCGGCACGCTCAGTTCGCCGTTCTTCAGGCGCGTGCGCACGAAGGGCATGATCTTCAGGAACTTCGCGGTGCCGGCTTCCGGCTTGTCCAGGCAGAGGCACCAGATGAATTCGCCCTTCGCGGCCGGTTCGTCCTTCGCCTGCGCGCGCGTGCGCTTTCGGGCCTCCGCCGCGCTCGTCAGCCGCTGCGACAGGGCGTCCAGCGCGCGCGCCCAGCCGGGTTCGTCCGACTTCGGCGCCACGAACGCCAGTTTGGTGTCGATGTCGAGCGCCTTCAGATTCTCGCGCAGCCGCGCGGCCTTGGGCGAATCGTCCACCTCCAGCACCTGACGCGCGGCCGCGGCCACGTCGGCCGCGATGACCAGCGCGCCGCTCTGCTTCGCCTGGCGCGCCAGCTCCACCAGATCGGTTGGATTCGGCGCGAGCGACTCGGTGTCGTAGAGCGCGATCAGCGCGCGCAGATAGCGGATCGGCCACAGAAGGGCCGAGTTCAAACGATTGGCGCGCTCGTCCCCCTTCTGGCACGCGGCGCCGGTGGTGATGGCGCTGTCGAGATAGAGCACAAAGATCCAGCCGCCCAGCGCTTCGGTCTCGACGCGGCGTCCCCATCTCGACCGCACGATCCTGATGGCGCAATCGGCGAAGAGTTCGGAGATCTTGTCCATGCCGCTCCGCGTCCGCTTCTTGGCAAGGAGGCGACAGAGCAGCGCGGCCAGCACGATGGGGAAGTGGATGCGCGTCCAATGGGTGCCGTTCGTCAGATACGTGGACGTGCCCAGCGCGCTCATGAGCATGGTGGCGGCTTCGTCGAACTTTCCCGCCATCGCATTTTCCAGCGCGGTGCAGATCGACCGCGAATGTTTGTAGCAATACGGCGATTCGCATTCGAGCGCCTTGAGCGTCTTGAAGTCGTGCTGCCAGAAGGCCAGCCCCTGCAGCGTCAGCGTGCACCACGGCGTGAGCGCCACGCGCCTGCGCAGGTCGTTGAGCCGCGCGACGGCCCACGGGGTCGGCGCGCCGGCGAAGAAGTCGTCCACCGCGAGCACGGCCACGAGCTCCGCCTCGGTGTGGGCCTCGAGGAACGTCTCGCCCGCGCGCAGCGCCTCGGCCTCCTCGTGCGCGACGCAGGTGAGCAGGTACCAGTTCTCGGTCGACCAGATGGTCTTCCGCACGGCCCGGTAGTCCGCGACGAGGTTTTTCGGCAGCACCGTGGGGAACGTTTCGATTTCCGTGTAGTTCGCATACTGCACGGTCGTGGGCGGCGTCTTGGGTTCCTTCCAGGCGTCGAACGCCTTGCCGCAGAACTTCTCGAAGAAGCGCTCGCCGCCGAACGTCGGAAAGGACTGCAGGACGTTGTCCCCGTAGAAGACGTTTTTCTTGCACAGGAAGCTCCAGACGCGCACGCCGTAGCGGTCGATGACGTGCCGCTGCAGCACGAGGTTGAACAGCTCGTCGTCCCGCTTGAACTCGTTGTCCCCGCGCACGCGCACGCTGCGCTCCATCCAGTGCTTCAGACCGGTCATGGACACCGACCAGTCGTAGCGGTCGATGACGCGCAGCAGGTCGTACATCTGCTTTACGGTGAAGGCCGCCCGGTGGAAGGCGATGTACGTGGCGCGCGTCTGCACGTAGACGTCGATCAGGCCCAGATGGTTCAGGTGGTTGACGGGCAGGGGCTCGCTGCCGGGGCAGGGCCGATCCGCGTGCCGCTGCCGCCACAGCGCCCGCAGGTTGTTCGCGTCGACCGCTTCGCTGAGCACGTGCGTCCAATAGAGCACGAACGCCTCGGCCTCGGAAAGATCCGCCACCGACCAGCTGCCGGGCGCCTGTTGTCTGTTTGTCGTTTCCATCACAGCACGACCCAGGCGGCGTTGGCGGCGGAGGACTTGAGCGCGGCCTCGACGAA
>CAVEDG010000059.1:0-8862 GCA_963614205.1 bacterium
TTTGCGGAGACCAACGAAGGAGCAGGGATCGTGACGACAGACACGGAGAAACGGAAGACGAACGGGCGGGCGGCGGCCGGCGGGTTCGCGCTCGTCTTTTCGCTTGTGGCGCTCGTGCTCGTGACGTGTCTCACGGCGGCGCTGTTCAGCATGGTCTCCTCCGCCTCGCGCGCGACGGCGATCTACGTGGGGCGCAGCCGGTGCCGCCTCGCCGCGCAGAGCGCGATCGAGTGGGCGAAGCTGGGCGTCAACGCCGCCTTCGAGAAGCACACGGGCAAGAACACGTCCGCCGTGCGCATCGGGCCGAAGTCGAGCACGGCCTACACCTGGTTCAACGCGAGCGCCGGGTCGCGTACGATCGGCTCGGGCGTCTACACCTTCACGCTGCCCGCCACCACGAACCTCAGCGGCTGCACGGTGAAGATGTGCTTCGGGCCGAGCGGCCAGATCGCCAACAGCTCCTCCGCCATCGTCTCGCTCATCGCGCGCGCCACGTGCACCAACCCGAACGGCACCGTCAGCGACATCGCCCTCGAAGAGCGCTTCCGCTTCGGCGTGGGCCGCTCCAGGGTGTTCGACTACGCCTACTTCGTGAACAACTACGGCTGGTTCCAGGGCTCGGGCGGCACGGTGAACGGCGACGTGCGCGCCAACGGCAACATGTACCTCGACACGAGCTGCAAGGTCAACGGCTACGTCTACGCCGCCCCAAACGAAGAACTCGGCGTCAAGGGCTACGTGCAGAACTACGGGCGCATGGACGACCGCAGCGCCTACCAGAGCAGCAGCAAGACCTCGAACCGCTCGCGCCCGATGTCGCCGACCTACGGCGAGAACGCCCCCACCGAAGCCGGTCGGAAGGAATGGGTGGGCGGCTACGACTACGAGGCGATCGCCAAGGCCGCGGCGGAGAACAACACCTCCGTCGTGCGCGAACGCGTGAAGGACGCGGACGACGGCGAGACCGCCATCACCATGCCGTGGATCTCCGACCTCTCGCAGTACGCGGAATGGGCGCAGGAGGAAAAAGGCACGCTCTCCGGCGGCGTGCGCTACACGCTCGACAGCGACTACAACGTCGTGCAGGCCAACAACGCCACGATCAACGCCCACTACGACGGCGCCGGGCCTTCCGGCAACACCGCGCTCGCCGACCGCGGCGCCCTCGTGATCGAAGGCACCAGGGCCAATCCCATCAAGGTCAACGGACCCGTGGTCATCGACTCGGACGTCGTGATCAAGGGCTACGTCACGGGCCAGGGCACGATCTACTCCGGGCGCAACATCCACATCGTGGGCAACATCGAATACGTGAACGGCCCCTCCTGGTCGCACCCCGACTCCAACCCCGACGCCACCGCCCAGCAGAACTCCACGCGCGACCTCGTGAGCCTCGCCGCCAAGGGCAACATCGTGCTCGGAGACTCCACGGAAGACAACACCTTCACGAGTCGGCAATACC
Source organism: bacterium (assembly GCA_963614205.1). Taxonomy (GTDB): domain Bacteria; phylum Verrucomicrobiota; class Kiritimatiellia; order RFP12; family UBA1067; genus RUG572. The sequence continues at coordinate 1,463 of CAVEDG010000059.1, forward strand.
TGAGCCAATATCTCACCCAACAGCCCTACGTGCAGCAGTACGCCTGCGACGCCTCCGACGCGGACATCGGCTACCCCCGTTCCGGCGAGACCAAGTTCTGCGGCGACTACACCGCCACCGACGGCGGTTCGCAGGTGCAGATCACCACCGAGAAAATCGACACGGGCAAGACCACGCAGCAGTGGGTCAGAGGACGGGGAGGACGTTGGGAAATGAAGGACGTGCCCGTCTACGAGGAGCGCAAGACGTGCGCCGACTCGAAGACGCGCCGCTACTACCAGTCCGTGGTGCCCAACGAACTCATCATCGCGATTCAGGGCAGCGAAAACCCCAGTCTCATCACGAAGGTCGAGGGCGTGCTCTACAACAACCACGGCATCTTCGGCCGCATCGGCAACTGCACGTTCAACGGCGCGCTCATCTGCCGCAACGAGGGCATTCTCCATGGCGGCACTCTGAACATCAACTGGGACATCCGCCTGCGCGAGGATTCCGCGGAAGGCATCGACAACAAGGTCGGAATGCCCGTGGGCGCATCGCCGCCAGGCGTCGTCTCGTGGCACGAGCTGCCGCTGGACAACGACCTTGTCCAGAAACTCGACGCCGACACGCCCTGAGCCGCGCGCGCAGCACACACGGGAAGGAAGACAGCACGTTATGGTTGACGTCCACGAAGATCCAACGACCGTTCATCTCACGCGCACCCGCGCGCACGAGGACGCCCTGCGCGCGCAGAACGCCGAGGCGAAGACCGCCCCGGCAGACGAGGCCGGCATCGGCGCGCTCGTGGACGCGCTCGACGCGCCCGCGTCGGTTCCGCCGCCCGCGGGGACGGCGCTCGTGCAGGACGCGCCCGCGCCCGCCTCCGCCGCCGCGCCGTCCCTCGGTCTGCGCCTCGGCGTCACGGCCGCGCTCGTGCTCGTGCTGCTCGTGGCCTGGATTGCCCAGCGCCGGAGGGCCGCCTCATGAACACCCTGCGCCGCCACCTTCTGCCCGACCGCGGCACGCTCCACCGCGTGCGCAACTCCATCCGCACGCGCTACGCGCTCGCCACAGGCTTCTTCCTGCTGCTCATCCTCGCCGTGTTCTACATCGGCGGCCGCATCGTGCTCGTGCACCTCGTGAAGGACGCCGAGCAGCAGGTGCGCGAAATCGGCACGGACATCAACCGCATCGCCCTGCGCAACGCCGACCACATCCGCCGCCACGTGGAGGAACTCCCCGCCGAAGACCTTGGTCGGCCGCTCGCCTCCTTCCTCGGCACGCACAAGGCCGTCAACGTGGCCTGCGCGCTGCGGCTCGACACGGACGGACAGTTCCTCGCGGGCGTGACGGCCGGCACGAACGCGCCGCTGCCGCTCACGGCCGCCGACGTGGCCGGCTACACGCGCCACCTCGCCGAATGGGCGGTCTCGCTCGCCCGGCGCGAAAGCGGCACGGGCGGCCGGGGCGAGCACCTGGCCGCCGGCATCCTGCACATGCGCGACCACTCGTGCTACTGCGCGATCACGCGCGGGCGCGACGGCACGTTCCTCGTGCTCGGCACGCCCTTCAGCTCGCATGCGTTCACGGACCAGGTGAACGCCACGTTCGCGGGCATGGAGATGCGCGTGACGAACCGCAAGGTGCCCGTGGCCGCCGTGCCCGTGACGTTCGCACCGCGAAAGGGCGCAAAGGCCACCGCGCCCTCCAAGCAGCGCAGCGTGCTCATCCCGCTCGTCTCGGAAGCGCTCAACTTCTACTCGGGCGGATTCTGGAAACTCGGCGAGAATCCGTTCGAGGCCGTCTACACGATCCGCGACATCGCCGGCAATCCCGTCTCGATGATCGCCGTGTCGCTGCCCAAGACCTTCTCGAACGCGGCGGGGCTCGCGATCGGCCGGCTCACGTTCTTCGTCACGATGATCGGCATTGTGCTCGTGCTGCCCGTGTTCTGGTTCCAGAGCCACCTGCTGCTCAATCCGCTCTCGCGCATGACCGAATGCGTGCAGCGCGCGCGCGAGCTCTGCGGCCAGGCGGACTGCCCGCGCCTCGACTGGAAAGGCAGCGACGAATTCGCCGAGCTCGCCTTCTCCGTCAACGCCCTGCTCGAGACGATCACGAACCGCACGCTCGCGATCGCGGAGGTGGAGAACCGCCAGAAGGCGCTCATCAACGGCCTGCCGGACGGCCTGCTCGTCTTCGACCGCGAGCACCGGCTCGTCTCGGTGATCAAGCAGCTCGACGGCGCCGACGCGATGCCGGGCCTGACCGAGTCGAGCCCCATCGACGTCACGCTCTACGGGCGCGACGGCGTGGAGGCGCTCGGCAAGGCGATCGACGCCGTGCTCGCGCATGGCAAACCGCAGTCGCTCGTGCTCGAGGCCGGCACGCGCCCCCACACGCGCTGGTTCGACGTGCGCGTGGCGCTCACGGGCAAGCTCTTCGTGCTCGCCATCGCGCGCGACATCACGGAGAGCGTGATCGACCGCAACCGCCGCCGCGCCGCCGAGACGCGCCTGCAGCACGTCCACAAGCAGGAATCCCTCTCGCTGCTCGCCGGCTCCATCGCCCACGACATCAACAACGTCCTCTCCTCGATCCTCAACACCGTGGAGATCGCCGCGCACAAGAGCTCGAGCCCCACGGCGCCGGAGGCGCTCGCCACCGTGCGCGAGGCCGTGCACCGCGGCAGCCTGATGGGCCAGGAGCTCATGACCTACGCGGGCGAGATGAAGATCGACCTCCGCCAGGTCGACTTCGCCAAGCTCATGCGCGACGCGCGCCCGGTGCTCAACGGCGTGGTCGGCCCCAACGTCACCCTCCGCTACGACCTGCCGGACAATCTGCCGCCCGTGGACGCCGACGCCGACCAGATCTGGAAGGTGTTCTTCAACCTCGTCAAGAACGCGAGCGAGGCGCAGGACGGCGTGGGCGAGATCCGCGTGCGCGCGCGCCGCTACGAGATGACGGACGACCTCGCCGTCTACTTCTTCTCCTCGAAGCCGCTCCCCGCGGGTCCGGGCGTGCTCGTCACGGTTTCGGACGACGGCCCCGGCATTCCGAAGAGCATGATGCGCCGCGTGTTCGATCCCTACGTCTCCACGAAAGCGTCGGGGCGCGGCTTTGGCCTCGCCACGGTGAACACGATCATCGACGCGCACCATGGCGGCATCCGCGTGGAGTCGCAGCCCGACCGCGGCACGACGTTCGGCGTGTTCCTGCCGGCCTCGCGCCTCGTGATCGTGCGCCCCGCGCCGCAGGTGCGCATGGTGGGCGAGCCCGTGCCGTTCGAGGGCGAACGCGTCGTCAGGCCCAGGCCCGCGAAGGCCGAAAAGCCGCGCGGGCCGACCGTGCGCGAAATCCTGCTCGTGGACGACGACGCCGCGATTCTCAAGACGACCGCCATTCTGCTGCAGACGCTCGGCTTCACCGTGCACACCGCGCGGGGTCAGGCGGACGCGCTCACCACGGTGCATCGCCGCGCCGGCCATCTCTCGTGCATCCTGCTCGACGCGCACCTCGGCGCGACCGACTCCGTGCGTCTGCTGGCCACGTGCCGCGCGGCCGCGCCGGGCGTGCGCATCGTCGTGACCTCCGGCTCCACCGAGGAGACCGCGCGGGCGCTCTTCGCGGAGCAGCCCTTCGACGCCTTCCTCGCGAAGCCCTATTCGCTTGCCGACCTTCAGGAAACCCTCAATGCGTAGATTCACGACCGTCCTGACCACCGCGCTTCTCGCCGGGGCCGCGCTGTGTGCCGCGCCCGACGCCGCCGCGGAGAAGCCGCTCTCCACCTGGGCGTATCCGGGCGTGTGGCCGCGCCACGTCCAGCTGCAGCAGCAGCTGATCGACAGCGTGCGCCGCGGCGACATCCCCACGATGGAGGCCACCTGCCGCGCCGCGCTCAACGTGCTGCCCGGCGACGCCACGTGGCACTACAACCTCGCCTGCGCGCTCGCCTACCGCGAGCAGACCGCGCCCGCCCTCGACGAGCTCGAGAAGGCCATCGGCTTCGGCTTCCGCGACGCCGACGTGATCGCCAAGGACAACGACCTCGCGCGCCTGCACGACGAGCCGCGCTTCGCGGCGCTCGTGGCCCGCGCAAAGGCGCTCGCCGGCACGCCCATTCCCGGCCGCCCCACGCCCGCCCCCGCCTACGCCGTGCAGGGCGGCACCGCGACCCTGAGCGAGACGAACCTCGTCTTCAACTTCGACACGGGCCTCTACGACGCCCTGCTGAACCTCGCCACGGCGCCCAAACCGCTCGCCGATGCGGCGCCCGGCTACTCCGCCTCGAAGCCGGAGGCGCCCGAGCGCGCGCTGCTCATCGCGTGGCTCGCCCGGGGCGCCGCCGCCGGCAACGGGGGCGACCTCTACGTCAACCGCGACTGCGGCCACTCCATGCTCGCCGTCGCCGACTTCCCGCTGCTCACGAACGTGCGCTTCGCCGATGCCGCCAGGCCCTTCAGCGCGGACGCCAACCACCCCAACACGACCTTCGCCTTCGCGCCCGTCTTCGGCAACATCTCGCGCGGCTACACGAAGGGTCCCTTCTGGCGCTCGCTCGCCCGCGCCACGTTCACCGATCCCGGCCAGCTCGCCGCCCGCATGGACCGGCTCTATCTCTCGAACCAGTTCTGGGTGATGCCCTGCGTGAACGACTACGGCAAGCCCGAGCTCGGCGACCTCTTCCCCGCGAACGCGCCCTTCCAGTTCGTCTCGGAAGGCGCCTCGTGGAGCGACCAGCCCTTTCTGCGCGCCGCGCTCGCCGCCTCCGCCGCCTTTCAGCCGCTCACGAAGAAGGCCCTTCTGCGCCGCCGCCTGCTCGGCCCCACGCTGCAGTGGCTGCTGCGCCGCACCCAGCGGGGCGTGCACGGCGAATCGGGCTACCTCTCCGCGCGCGCCCACCCCACCGCCTTCAGCGCCAAGCGCCTCGACACGGTGGCCCTCGTCGAGAAGGCCCACGCCCTGCGCCCCGAGCAGATTCCGCCCGCCGTCACGCTCTCCCTCGTGAACTCGCGCCTCTTCCCCGTCAAGTTCCCCGCGCCGGGCGTCGACTATCCCGACACGCTCACGGAACTGCTCTTTGCCACGCGCTCCGCCATCGCCTTCGTGCTGCGCGCGCCCGACGCCTCGCGCACCTTCCTCGTGCACGCCAGGCCCTACCCCGAACACGACCCGCTCGCCACCTTCACCTGGCGCGTGGTGCACGGCGACCCCAACGCCGTCACGATCTCCGCCCCGCTCGGCGAAACCGTCAACACCCCCGAAAACGGCTACGCACAGATCGTCCTCGACCTCCGCAAGATCACCGGGCGCATCGACGTGGCCTGCTTCGCGAAGACCCACGGCACCGAATACGGCGCTCCCGCAATGGTCTCCTTCTACCCGCTGCCGCAGGAGGCGCGCACCTACCGCCCCGACGGCAAGATCGACGCCATCGACTACTCCAACCCGAACAACGTCTACTGCGACCCCATGCTCGCCCTGCCGCGCCGCTGGAAGGACGCCTACGTCTACGCCCCCGACGGCAAGCGCCTCGGCTTCTCCCGCTCCTACAACGGCAAGGAGGCCGCCTTCTTCACGCCCACCGGCGACCGCGTGGTGGCGCGCAATCCGGACGGCTCCGCGCGCCGCGCCATCCACGTCTCCTACACCTCCCGCCAGACCGGCGACCCCATTCGCCCCTTCGAACTGACCTACACGGACGAGGGCGAACCCTTCGACGTCAAATGAAACTCGTTCTCGCCCCGCTCGCCGGCTTCACGTCGGCCCCCTTCCGCAAGGTGTGCGCCCAGCGCGGCGCCGACCTCGTCTACACCGAAATGGTCAGCGCCGCCGGCCTCGCCCACGGCTCCTCGCCCACGCGCCAGCTGATGGAGACGCTGCCGGGCGAGGCGCCCGTGGCCTGCCAGCTGTTCGGCGCGAACCCGGAGGAACTCGCCTGCGCCGCCGCCGAAGTCGAAAAGGTGAAGGACCGCTTCGTGGAGCTCAACCTCAACGCGGGCTGCCCCATGCCGAAGATCGTCCACGAGGGCGCCGGCGCGGCGCTGCTCGTCGATCCCGCGAAGGTGCACGCCTGCCTCGCGGCCCTGCGCGCCGCCACGACGCTGCCGCTCACGGTGAAGACGCGCCCCGGGCCGCGCCCCGACCGCGTGCTGCTGCTGGAACTGCTCGACGCCGCGACCACCGCCGGCTGCGGCGGCTTCATCCTGCACGGCCGCTTCACCTCGCAGATGCACGGCGGCCCCGTGCACTACGACCTGCTCGCCGAACTCGTGCAGGCCGCGAAGATTCCCGTCACGGGCAACGGCGGCGTGTACAACCGCCCCACGCTCGACCGCATGGCCGAAACGGGCGTGGCCGCCATCATGATCGGCCGCGCCGCGCTCGCGAATCCCTGGCTCTTCACGGATCTGCGCCTCGACGCGCCCGCCACCGAGCTCGAAACGCCCGAACGCCGCCGCAGCCTGCAGGACGCCGCGTTCGCCGACCATCTCGCCGAGCTGCTCCCCTTCCGCGACCACCTGGAGAAGACCTTCCCCAACGACCACGTGCCTTCGCCCGACGCCTACGCGTGCATGGCCCTGCACACGCACCTCTTCCGCTACTTCAACGGCCGCCCCGGCGCCGCCGCGCTCCGCCGCCAGCTCACCACGATCCGCACGCTCAAGGACGCGCTCGACGCCATCCGCGCGCTCTGAGGCTACACGCCGAAGGCCTCCTTGAGCCGTTCGTTTTCGTCCGCAGCCAGCAGACGCATCCTACGGGCTTCCTGGATGGCGTGCACGAGCGCGGCGTTTTCGAAGCGCGCCCGCGCGTCAAGCAGAACATCCACGAGATTCTGGCAGGGGATGCCCTCGTAGTTGTCCTTCCCCGTTTCGTCGTCGCGGGGCACGACCTGGATGTACTTCGGCAGTTCGCGCCGCCGTCGCCGCACGGTGGCCACGAACGTTTCGGAGGACTTCACGGCGACGAGGCCGAGCATCGCAAGCACGCTGTCGCCGAACAGCCACGCGCCCGGCCCCACCATGGCCACCGCCTCGGCGTAGAAGCACTTCACGTTGTACGGGTACTTGGTCAGGCGCATGACGCCGCGGCCCACCTTCTCCAGCCGCCCGGACGCGATCCATTCACGCAGATACTTCGGCACGATTCCAAGATCCCGCGCATCGGCGGCCGTGAAGACGCCGTAGTACTCCAGCGCCCGCTCGGTCAACTGCTCAAACTTTGTCATCATGTCTCTGAGACCTCATTGGGGTTTGTTTCCGCAGAACAGTATGCCACATTCCCCCCCGACAGGCAAGAAGGAATCTACAGATTCTTCGGAATGAGGAGCCCCGCCAGAACCACGCAGAGCGCCACGGGCAGCCAGATCAGCACGTCCGGGCGCACGGCGTAGTTCTTCTCGAGGCTCGTCA
>CAVEDG010000060.1:0-8774 GCA_963614205.1 bacterium
AGCGTTGGCCTCCGAAGCCGAAGGTTGCTGGTTCGATCCCAGTCAGTCGCACCATGTGCATGGAAAGCCCCCGTCGCGACGGGGGTTTTTCGTTAGAGACGGAACATGAAGCGCATCATTCTCCTGGGGGCCACGGGGTCGATCGGCACAAGCGCGTGCGACGTGGTGCGCGCGCATCCCGACGCCTTCCGCATCGTGGCCGTGGCCGCGCGGACGCACCGCGCCGCCGCGGAGGCGCTCGGCCGCGAGTTCGGCGCGGCGGTGTTCTGCGGCGACGACGCGGCCGCGCGCGCCGTGGCGGAGACGCCCGAGGCCGACCTCGCGCTTGTCGCCACGGTGGGGCTCTCGGGCCTCGCGCCCACGCTCGCCGCGATCGACCGCGGCCTCGACGTGGCGCTCGCCACGAAGGAGGTGATGGTCGCCGCCGGCGCGCTCGTCACGGCCCGCGCCCGCGCGAAGGGCGTGCGCCTCCTGCCCGTGGACAGCGAGCATTCCGCCATCTTCCAGTGCCTGCAGACGCGCGGCCGGGAGCAGGTCGACCGTCTCATCCTCACCGCGAGCGGCGGCCCGTTCCTCGACGGCCCGGCCGACCTCGCCGCCGTCACGCCCGCTCAGGCGCTCCACCATCCGCGCTGGAGCATGGGCGCGAAGGTGACCGTCGATTCCGCCACGATGATGAACAAGGGCTTCGAAATCCTCGAGGCGCGCTGGCTCTTCGACGTGCCCGTGGAGAAGATCGACGTGGTGGTGCATCCCGCGTCCGTCGTCCATTCGCTCGTCACCTTCGCGGACGGCGCCACGCTTGCGCAGCTCGCGCCGCCCGACATGCGCGTGCCGATCCAGTACGCCTTCTCGTGGCCGGACCGGCTGCCCGCCGCGCACGCGCCGCTCGACCTCGCCGCGCTCGGCGCGCTCACGTTCCGCGCGCCCGACGAAACGCGCTTCCCCTGTCTGCGCCTCGTCAAGGCCGCCGCCGCCGCGGGCGGCGTGAAGACGGCCGCGCTCAGCGCCGCCGACGAAATCGCCGTCGCCCGCTTCCTTGCCGGCGACATCCGCTTTACCGACATTCCGCGCCTCGTGGAGGCCGCGGTCGCCGCCTCGCCGGATCTGCCGTGCGATGCGCTTCACAACGTGCTGGCCGCCGACGCGGCCGCCAGAAAGTTCGCCCAGGAATGGAAACCCTAGCCACCATCGTCGCCATCGTCGCGTGCATCCTCCTCTTCTCGTTCGCGATCTTCATCCACGAATTCGGCCACTTCCTCGCGGCCCGCATCTTCGGTCTGCGCGTGGACCGCTTCTCGATCGGCTTCGGCCCCGCCCTCTGGAAAAAGACCGTGGGCGGCGTGGAATACCGTATCTCCGCCATTCCCTTCGGCGGCTACGTGGCGCTGCCGCAGCTCGACCCCGAAGGCACGGACGCCCTCCAGGGCGGCACGGCGAAGGGCGCGCCCCTGCAGCCGATTCCCGCCTGGAAGCGCATCATCGTGGCGTTCGCGGGGCCGTTCGGCAACATCGTCTTCGCCGTGGCGCTCGCGCTGCTGCTCGCCGTGGTGCCGGGCGCGCGCTTCGGCACGCTCGCGGCAAAGATCGGCTACGTGCCCGACAAGGGCCCGGCCGCCGAGGCCGGCATGAAGGTCGGCGACGTGGTGACGTCCATCGGCGGCCGCGCCGTCTCGACGTGGACGGAGATGCAGACGGAAGTGCAGATCGCGGGCGGCGCGACCATCGAGTTCGTGGTCGAGCGCGGCGGGGCGAACGGTCCGGAAACGCATCGCCTGCAGATCACGCCGAAGCGCGACGACGTCACCGGCGCCTGGTTCATCATGGCCGGCAGCGAGGCCAACACCAACGGCGCCTGCGCATGGATGCCGAGCCGCAATCCGATCGAACAGCTCAAGTGGGACGCGGGCCAGATCTTCCGCGTGCTGCAGGGGCTCGTCACGCCGCGCGAGTCGAAGGCCGTGGCCGGCGCGCTCGGCGGCCCCGTCATGATCGCGCAGGTGCTCTACAAGCAGGTGCGCCGCAACATCTGGGACGCCGTCGGCTTCCTGCGCTTCGTGGACGTGAATCTCGCCATTCTCAACCTGCTGCCGATTCCCGTGCTCGACGGCGGTCTCATCCTCTTCGCGCTCTTCGAGCTGCTGCTGCGCCGCCGTCCGCCGAAGAAGCTCGTGGACGGCCTCTCGATCGCGTTCATGTGGTTCTTCCTCGCGCTCATGGTCTTCCTCGTGTTCCGCGACGTGTCGCGCACGCGCCGGATCAGCACCGCCAACGCGAAGTACGAGCGGCAGCAGGAACAGAGCGAACGGCGGCTGCGCGCGATGCGGAACTTCCGTCCCGCATTCGACCTCGGCGCTTCGGCCGCGCCCCAGAAGAAGTAGGAGCGCGCCATGTTCACCCGCAGCCAGACCCGCGCGATGACGATCGGCCCGCTCCCCCTCGGGGGCGGCGCGCCCGTTTCCGTGCAGACGATGGCCACGGCCGATCCGCACGACGCGGCCGCGCTCACGGCGCAGATCGCGCGCTGCGCGGCCGCGGGCGCCGACCTCGTGCGGCTCACGGTGCCGGACGTGGAGGCCGCGCGCGTGCTCGGCGCCGTGCGCCGCGCAAGCCCCGTGCCGCTCGTGGCGGACATCCACTTCGACCACCGCTGCGCGCTTGCCGCGCTCGAGGCGGGCGTGGACGCGCTACGCCTCAACCCCGGCAACATCGGCGGCCCCGCCCACGTGAAGGCGGTGGCGCAGGCCGCGCGCGCGCGCCACACGCCCATCCGCGTGGGCGTGAACGGCGGTTCGCTCGAACGCGACCTGCTCGCGAAGTACGGCGCGCCCACCGCCGAGGCGCTTGTGGAAAGCGCCCTGCGCCACGTGGCGCTGCTCGAGGCCGAAGGCGTGCGCGACATCGTGATTTCCGTGAAGGCCAGCGACGTGCCGCGCACGCTCGCCGCCTACCGTCTGCTCGCGGAGAAGACGGACTGCCCGCTGCACCTCGGCGTGACCGAGGCGGGCACCGTCGTGCCGGGCACGGTGCGCTCGAGCGTGGCGCTCGGCGTCCTGCTCGGCGAGGGCCTCGGCGATACGCTCCGCGTGTCGCTCACCGCCGCGCCGGAGCGGGAAGTGAAGGTGGGGCTCGAAATCCTGCGCGCGGTCGGTCTGCGCGCGCCCGGCCCCGCCATCACGAGCTGCCCCACCTGCGGCCGCACCCAGGTCGATCTCTTCGCCGTTGCCGAACAGATCGAAACCGCTCTCGAATCTCTTTATCGCTCCAACTCCCCACTCCCCACTACCAACTCCCCACTACCCACTACCAACTCCCAACTCCCAACTCCCAACTCCTTCCCCCACGTCGCCGTGATGGGGTGCGTGGTGAACGGGCCGGGCGAGGCGAAGGGGGCGGACATCGCGCTCTGCGGCGGGGCGCACGAGTTCCTGCTGTTCGTGGACGGGCGGAACGTCGGCCGGGTCGCGCCCGAGGCCGCGGTGGAGGCCGTGCTCGACGCGGCGAAGAACTGGATGCGCACACACGCGAAATGAGGTCAACCATGCTGGATACGCTTCTTCGGAAAATGGCCGTCGGCCTCGTTTTTCTCGCGCCGGCCGCATGCGCCTGGCTCGGCGGCGGCACGCGCACGGACGCGCTGATGCCCACGCTGCCGTGGCTGCTCGCCTTCCTCTTCGAGGGCATGCTCGTGTTCCCGCAGCGGCGGCCCTACGAGGACGCGGTCTCCGCCCGGCGGCGCGTGTGGACGAGTCTGCGGAAGGATCCGCTGTTCTACTGCGCGCTTGTGTTTCTGCTCGTGCTCGCGATTCCGTTCGTGAACCGCGCGCTCTGCCCCACGTGCGACTATCCGCAGATCCTGAAGCGCGCCACCGAGCTGGGGCTTTCGATGGAGGACGCCGCCAAGGCGCCCGTGCCCTTCGCGCCGTTCTGCCTGCGCGTCGAAGACCAGTTCAACGTGCTGCTCTGGTTCCTGCCCGCGCTCACGGGCATGCTCGCCGCGAAGCACGCGCTCTCGCGCCACGGCAAGGGTCTGCTCATGGAACTGCTCGTGTGGAACGCGGCGGCGCTCGCCGTGCTCGGCTTCATCCAGCAGGGCACAGGCGCGCTGGCGCCCTACTGGGCCGCGCTGCCGAAGGGCGCCTCGGGCAGCGCGCCGTTCTTCGCCACGTTCGGCTACGCGAACATGGGCGGCGCGTTCTTCGTGATGGCGTTCGCGTTTTCGATCGGCCTGTGGCAGACGCGCCGGGCCGAAGTCGCCGCGATGCCGGCGCTCACCGTGCAGGAGAAGATCAAGGAGCGCATTCTCAAGCGCGCGCTGCGCGCGCACTATCCGCTCGTCGCCGCCGTGCTGCTCTTCTTCGGCGCGCTGTGCACGCTGAGCCGTGCGGCGATTCTCTGCCTCTTCACGCTGGCGGCGCTCGCGTTCGCCTACCATCTGCTCACGCTGCTCTTCGCGCACCACGGGCGCGCGAAGCGCGTGCGCGGCGTGGCCGTCACGCTCGGCGGCGCGCTCTTCTTCCTGCTCGCCGTCGTCGTGTTCGCGCCGCCGGATCTCCAGAAGGAGCTCGACTCGATCGACTCCATCGGCGTGCTCGACCGCGTGTCGGGCAAGGCGCAGTACCACGCGCGCGTGGCCGTGGAGATCTTCAAGGAGCATCCCCTCTTCGGCGTGGGCGGCTGGGGCTACAAGCACGAGCAGCTCACCTACCTCACGGAGGACGAGCTGAAGCACATGCAGATCGACGGCGGCGCAAACGTGCACAACGACTACCTGCAGTTTCTCTGCGAGCACGGGCTCGTGGGCTTCCTGATGCTCGTGGCGATGGCGGGCCTGCTCGTGGCGCCCGTGTTCCGCGACTGGTGCCGGCTCTACCGCGCCGCGCGCTTCATGAAGGCCGACAAGGCGCCGCCGCGGCCGCGCGCCGTGTTCTGCCTGCCGGCGGGCACGTTCTGGATTCTGCTCGGCGACGTCGCCCTGCTGCTGCACGCCTGCGGGGACTGTCCCCTGCGCTCCGGCGCCGTGCTCTCGATGTTCTTCATTTCGCTCGCCTGCGCGGAGGGCTGCATTCCGCGCGAAATCGCCGAGGAGACCACATGAGCAAATCGCTTCCGTTCACGAACGCCGATCTTGAGGCGATCGCGCGCGCGCATCCCACGCCGTTCCACATCTACGACGAGGCCGCGATCCGCGCGAACGCGCGCCGGCTGCGCGCCGCCTTCGCCTGGAACCGCGGCTTCCGCGAATACTTCGCCGTGAAGGCCACGCCCAACACCCACCTCATGCGCATCCTGCGCGAGGAGGGCTTCGGCAGCGACTGCTCGTCCCTCGCCGAGCTCCGGCTCGCCGCCGCCGCGGGCAACGTGGGCGAAGACGTGATGTTCACCTCGAACGACACGCCGGACGAGGAGTTCGCCGCCGCCGCCGAGCTGGGCGCGATCCTCAATCTCGACGACATCACGCACATCGCCGCCGCCGAGCGCGCCTGCGGCGGCCGTCTGCCCGCGCTCGTGTGCTGCCGCTGGAACCCCGGCCCGCTCAAGGGCGGCAACGCGATCATCGGCAAGCCCGAGGAGGCGAAGTACGGCCTCACCACCGAGCAGATCTACGCCGCCTACGCGCAGCTCAAGGCCAGGGGCGTGACGCGCTTCGGCCTTCACACGATGGTCGCCTCGAACGAGCTCGACCCGCAGTACATCATCGACACGGCCACGCTGCTCTTCGACCTTGCCGTGGACGTCTCGCGCACGGTCGGCATCACCTTCGAGTTCGTCAACATCGGCGGCGGCATCGGCATTCCCTACCGTCCCGACCAGACGCCGCAGCCGTTCGAGCGCATCGGCGCGGGCATCGAGGCCGCCTACCGCGCGCACGTGCTCGCCAAGGGCCATCCCGACCTGCGGCTCTACATGGAGTGCGGCCGCTGCATCACGGGCCCGTTCGGCTATCTCGTCGCGCGCGTGCGCCACATCAAGCGCACGTACCGCACCTACGTGGGGCTCGACGCGTGCATGGCGAATCTCATGCGCCCCGCGCTCTACGGCGCCTACCACCACATCTCCGTGCCGAAGTACGGCCCGGCGGGCACCACGTACACGGAGAAGGCCGAGGTGCCGCTCATGCTCTGCGACGTCACGGGCTCGCTCTGCGAGAACAACGACAAGTTCGCGCTCCAGCGCGAGATCCCCGAAGTCGCGCCCGGCGACCTCGTGGTGCTGCACGACGCCGGCGCCCACGGCCACGCCATGGGCTTCCAGTACAACGGCAAGCTGCGCAGCGCCGAACTGCTCCTGCGCCCGGACGGCTCCGTGAAGCAGATCCGCCGCGCGGAGACCCTGCGCGACTACTTCGCCACGCTCGAAGATCCCGCGCTCGACGCCGAGTAGGTGCCGGGCAGCAGGCGGCGGCCGGTCGGCACGAAGACGCCCTCCGTGCCCGGCGGCACCGTGATCTTCACCGCGAACGCGCCGGAGGGCAGCCGGTCCCAGCGCAGCGCGATGTCGCCGTGCGGCGTGGGCACCACGCCCTCCGCCCACGCGAGGTCGGCCGCCTGCGGATTGACCGCGAAGCGGCGAAAGCCCGGCGCCGTCGGCGTCACGCCGAGGACGTAGGCCGAGAAGAGCCCCGCGATCGCCGTGTCGGGATGCGATTCGTCGCCCCAGCCGCTGCGGCGCAGCCCCATGCACTCCGTCACCGTCTGCGCGCCCTTCCACGCGGGATCGAGCAGCGCGTACCAGTTGTGGTCCGCAAGCGCCTTCAGCGCGCCCGCCGTGTCGCCGTACTCGAACTTGCCGCGCGCCGCGAGCGCCTGGAACTTGCCGTGGCCCGTGCGCGTGAGCTGCGGAGCGATGCGCTTCGCCTCGTCCGCCGTCGCGAAACGCGCGGCGAGCGCCAGCGCGTTCGCCGTGAAGTTGAACGCGCGGTCTTCGAGAGAGGACGCGAAGCACCCCTTCTCCGCGACCCAGTACGACGTGCGGATCACGGGCGCGAGACGCGCCGCGTCCGCCGCCCACACCGCCGCCTGCCCGTCGTGGCCGAGCGCGCGCGCGATCTCCGCCGCGTCGGTCAGCGTCTTCCACACGAGCAGATCCATGTAGGCGCGGTGGTGCAGCGACGTGCCGCCGAAGACGAGCCCCGCCGCGTGCTTGCACGTCTCGCGCCGCGGCTCGAAGAGGCCATCCGCGCGGCGATGCGCATTGAGATAGCCCACGAGCGCGACCACGTCGGGCCACACGCCGCGCACGGTCTCGCGGTCGTCCGTGTAGAGCAGGTAGTCCCACGTCACGGGAATGAACCAGGCCGCGAACTCGTCCGAGCCGAACGGCCCGTAGTCGCCGTCCGGCGGCCGCGTCGCGCGCTCGGCGTAGGGCGAGGCGTGCACGTAGCCCGCCGGCGTGCGGTTGAACGCAAGCATCTTCACGCTGCCGCGCATGTAGGGCGACTGGGGACCGAACCCGTAGAAGAGGTTGCGCTCCGCCCACCACAGGTCGCCGCTCCAGATGAGGCGGTCGCGCTTCGCGCCGTCCGCCACGTAGGGCAGCGTGCGCGCGAAGTCCCAGTCCGCGAGATCCATGCTCTCCTCGCCCGCCACGGTGATCGCCGTGACCACGGGCCAGCTCTCCTTCGGCACGGCAAGCCCCACGCGCTCGCCCTTCTTCACGGGCACGCGCACCGTCGCGAAGGCGTTCGTGCCGGTCTGCGTCACGCGCGTGCGGCGCGCGCCCGCAAGCACCTCGAACGTGCCGACGGGGAAATGCGGGTTCGCGTCGAACTCGTAGGTGAGCGCGATCTCGCCATCGGCCGCGGCGGGCCGCCGCCGCCACACATCCGCCCGACCCTGCTCGAGCCACCGCGGCAGGATGCGCCCGGCCACGCGCTTCCAGGCGTCGTGGTTCGGGAAGCTCGCCAGCTGGCACGTCCACACGCTGACGTCCCAGAGGCGCGTGAGGCGGTCGTCCGAGCAGGCGAAGGCGCCGCGGCGCGGTTCGGTGGAGAAGACCTCCGCGTTCTCGATCCCGAGCGCGTCGAGCGAAACGGCGCCGGGCGTGTCGAGCTGCACGAGCACGTAGCGTTCCTGGCCCTGGATGAGCGGCGCGACGAACGTGCCCGTGCGGCCGATGCGGTAGAGCTCGTGGCGATTGAGGTTGCCGGGCAGCACGGGGATGTCCACGTCCGGCCCGAGATAGGTCGCGCGCGTCTCGCGCGTGAAGCAGCCCGTCTCGCGCAGACCGTCCGGATGGTTGGCGTAGGCGAGGCGCAGCTGCGGGTTCCCGGAGCACGCGGTGACGGAGAAGACGGCGTAGCCGCCCACGCTGCGCGCGCCGAAGTCCAGCGCGAGGCGCGGCTTCTCGCCCGCGCCGTTCCATGCAAGCGAGCAGGTCTTTCCGTCGCCCGCCGCGAAGAGGCCCGCGGCGTTCGTGACGCCGCCTTTCTCGTAGAAGACGGCGACGGGCGCGGCGGCGAACAGCGGCGCGGCCAGAAGCGCCAGCGGACTGAGGAAGAGAAGAAATGACTTTTTCATGTTGAACGTCCTTCCAGGTCAGGAAAATGAATGAGTTGTAGTCTATCAAAGGCGAATGTACCCCGTCAAGTAATGGGTTAAGAAAGTCCTTGTCGGCGCTGCGCTTGTGCTTGTCACGCTCTGGGGCGAATCGAAGGACGGCGCATGGACGAACAAGGCCACGCGAGCGTTGAATCGAACGACTTCAGAATCCAGTCTCTGTCGGCGGTGGAACGCCGACCCTACCGATGTCGGTAGGGCGGGCGTTCCACCGCC
>CAVEDG010000061.1:0-8652 GCA_963614205.1 bacterium
GCTGCTGCGCCGCGAAGGCGCGCGCGTGACCGTGCTCGACGGCGACGATCCGTGGCCGGAGGGCGCGTTCGATCTCTGCGTGACGAGCCCGGGCATCGCGCTCACGCATCGCTGGCAGGTGGCGGCGCGCGCGGCGGGCGTGCCCGTCGTCTCCGAACTGCAGCTGGGCGCGACGCGCTGGCGCGCGCGCGGCGGGCGCATGCTCGCCGTCACGGGCTCGAAGGGCAAGAGCTCCGTGGTCAAGCTCGTGGCCGACACGCTCGCGGCGGCGGGCGTGCCCGCGATTCCCTGCGGCAACTACGGCACGCCGCTCTGCGAAGTCGTCAACACGTGCGCCGCGCCCGCGTGGGCCGTCGTCGAGGTCAGCTCGTTCCAGCTCGAGACGACCACGCTGCCCGCGGACGCCTTCGAGGCGGCGGCGCTTCTCAATTTGCAGGAAGACCATCTCGACCGCCACGGCAGCGTGGCCGTCTACCACGGCCTCAAGCGGCGGCTGCTCGCGATGACGCGCCGCCCGATCGACGCGAGCGCGGGCGCGGTGGCGGAGGACGCGGCGCACCTTCTCGCGGGTTCCTACTTCGACAACGCCGTGCTGCGCGCGAACGGCCTCTGCGCGGTGGCGCTGCTGCGCGCGGCGGGGCTCGACGATGCGCGCATCGCCGCCGGCTTCGCCGCGTTCACGCCCCTGCCGCACCGCATGCAGCGCGTGCTCGAGGCGGGCGGCGTGACGTGGATCGACGACTCCAAGGCCACGTCGCTCGCGGCCCTCGCGGCCGGCGTGGGCATGTGCGCGGGCCCGGTGCGGCTCATCGCCGGAGGCCTGCCCAAGGGGGATGATCCAAAAAGTTTCATTCCGGGCTTGCAATCCAGGGTCAAAAAAGTGTATCTTATAGGTTCCTGCGCGCAGCAGTTTTCGGAGGCGTGGCACGACGCCATGCCCTGCGAGATCTGCGGGACGCTCGACCGCGCGGTCGAGGCGGCCCGGCGCGAGGCGACTCCCGGCGAGACGGTGCTGCTGTCTCCCGGGACGGCGAGTTTCGATCAGTTTAAAAGTTATGGTGAACGCGGCGCCGCATTCGCCGCCCTCGCACGGAAGGGCGCGGAGCGCGACGACGCGAAAGCCGGCAAAAAAGGATGAAGAAGAACATGAAGTCGCAAAGACTTGGTTTGGTTTTGGGCATGAACGTGGCAGTGGCCTGCCTCGTGATGCAGGGGTGCAAGGTCACGCGTCCGGGCGAGGACAACCTCCCGCCGCCGGCGCTGGATCCCGCGGTGTCGTCGACGACGACCACGACGGTGGTGGAGCCGGAGCCCGCGCCCGCGCCGAAGACCGCCACGATTTCCGTCGTGGTCGAGCCCGCGCCGGAGAAGCCCGCGGCGCTGCCGCCGCCCGCGCCGAGCAAGGTGGCGCAGGTGAAGCCGCTGCCGCCGCCCGCCGCGAAGAAGCCGGCGAAGCCCGCCGTTGCGCCCGCCAAGCCCGCCGTTGCGCCGGCCGGCTCCAGCACGGTGGTCGTGCAGCGCGGCGACACGCTCTCGGGCATCTGCGTGCGCAACCACGTGAAGATGAGCGCGGTGGTCGCGGCGAACCCGGGGATTGACCCGAACCGCATCCGCGTGGGCCAGAAGATCGTGCTGCCCGGCGTCGCGTCTGTCGCCGTGGCCGCCGCGAAGCCCGCGCCCGCCGCCGCGAAGGACGCCAAGGTGATGCCGGCCGCCGCCAACCTCGCCGCGAACACCACGCCGCCGCCCGTGAAGACGAAGGCCGCCTTCAAGCCGTATACGGGGGCCACCAAGGCGTATAAGGTGCGCAGCGGCGACTCGCTCGGCAAGATCGCCTACGAGAACGGCATCACGATCCGCGCGCTCAAGGACCTGAACAAGCTCACGAAGGACAGCATCCGCGTGGGCCAGGAACTGCAGATCCCCGCCGAGAAGGTCGTGGCGGAGAAGCCCGCGCCGGCCGCCAAGGCCGCGCCCGACGCGAAGAAGGACGCCGTGAAGAAGGCCGCCGCGCCCGCGCCCGAGGCCGCGAAGAAGGACGAGGCCAAGAAGCCGTTCGCAAAGAAGGCGGAGGCCGAGAAGCCGGCGGAGAGCACCTCGCTCTCCAACGCCGTCGAGAAGGCCGAGGCCGCTCCTGCGCCCGAGGCGCCGAAGGCCGAGCCCGCGCCGGCCGCCGAGCCCGCGCCCGAGGTCGGCAGCACCTACGTGGCGAAGGACGGCGACGACATCGTCTCCATCGCGATCATGTACAACCTCACGCCCGGCCGTCTGCTTGACCTGAACGACCTCAAGGCGGGCGATCCGATCAAGCCCGGCCAGGTGATCAAGCTGCCGCCCGACGCGAAGCTCTCGGCCCAGTGAGGTCGACACCCGGTAGGTAGGTCTGCGCTGTGCCGCGTACCCTGACTGTACTGGGCATTTCCGTTCTCGCCTTGCTGGGGTGCGGCCTTGTGGTGCTCGCGTCCGCCGGCAGCGGGAACGGAATGCGTCTTTATGGCGACCCCTACCACTTCATTCTGAACCAGCTGAAGTGGGGCGCGGTCGCGCTGGCCGCGCTGTTCGTCGCGGCGAAGTTCGACTACCACAACTGGAAGAAGCACGGGTGGCTCACGGTCGCGGCCTACGTGGTCACGGCGATCCTGATGGGCGTGGTGCTGCTCTGCCCGCCGCGCAACGGGTCGCGCCGCTGGATTCCGCTGGGCGGCTCGCTCGTGCAGCCGAGCGAGCTCGCGAAGCTCGTGGTGGTGTGCTCGCTCGCCGTCTATCTCGACAAGCTGCGCTGGCGCGTGGAGAAGTTCTGGCGCGGCGCCTTCCGGGTCGCGCTGCTCGTGGGGCTTCTGATGGCGCTCACGCTCGCGGAGCCCGACTACGGCGCCCTCTTCGTGATGGGCATGGTCTCCGGCGTGCTCTTCCTCGCGGGCGGCATGCGGTGGCGGCATTTCCTCGCCCTGTGCTTCATTGGCGTCGCCTGCGCGGGAACGGCGCTCTCGTTCAACAAGAACCGCATGAACCGCATCCTGTCGTGGGTGAAGGACACCGGCGCGCTGGAGGCGTTCAGCCCGCTCGTCTCCGCCTCGGGCGCGGGCGTGGAGACCGCCATGAGCGCGAAGGAGCTCGCCGCCGCGCATCAGTCCGACATGGCGCTCGTGGCCATCCGCAACGGCGGCCTCACGGGCATGGGCTTCAACAAGTCCCTGCAGAAGCTGCGCTACCTGCCCGAGGCGCACACGGACTTCATCTTCGCGATCGGCGCGGAGGAATGGGGGCTCTTCTTCTCGCTGCTGCTGCTCGCGCTCTTCGCCACGTTCTTCACGTGCGGCATCCTCATCGCCCGCCACGCGCAGGATCCGCTCGGCAGCCTGATGGCCTACGGCGTGTCGTATCTCATCTTCTTCCAGGTGCTGTTCAACATCGCCGTGGTCACGAAGTCCTTTCCCACCAAGGGCATTGCGCTGCCGTTCATCAGCTACGGCGGCACGAACCTCGTGGCGGCCATGGTCGCCGTGGGCGTGCTGTTCAACATCGGGCGACAAATAGAGTTGCAAAAAACGCGCCCAAGGAGTACACTATCACCCTCTTATCCACGCGCCCCGGAGGCGCTGGACGCACAAGAACCAGAAGAAGGAGTCTAAACATGTCTCGTATCTACAACTTCGCCGCCGGCCCCGCCGCGCTTCCGCTCGACGTCCTGCAGGAGGCCCAGAAGAATCTCGTCGACTACAAGGGCGCGGGGATGTCCGTGATGGAAATGTCCCACCGCGGCAAGGACTACGATGCGATCCACCAGGAGGCGATCGCCACGTTCAAGGAGCTGTGCGGCCTGAACGACGACTGGGCGGTGTGCTTCATCCAGGGCGGCGCCTCGCTGCAGTTCGCCATGATTCCGATGAACTTCCTCGGCAAGGACCAGGTGGCGGACTACGCGAACCAGGGCACCTGGTCGAACAAGGCCCTCAAGCAGGCGCAGATGATCGGCAGCGTCAACACGGTCGCCAACTGCCAGAAGGACATCCCCACGCGCATGCCCCACGCCGACGAGTGGACGTGGACGCCGGGCGCGGCCTACAGCCACATCTGCTCGAACGAGACGATCTCCGGCGCCGAGCTCAAGGAGTTCCCGAAGAGCGGCTCGCCGCTGATCTGCGACATGTCGAGCGACATCCTCAGCTGCGCGCGCGACTACAACCAGTTCGCGATGTTCTACGCCGGCGCGCAGAAGAACCTCGGCCCCTCCGGCATGGCCGTGGTCGCCATCCGCAAGGAGTTCGCCGAGCGCGGCTCGAAGACGATCCCCACGATGCTGCAGTACCGCACGTTCGTGGACGAGAACTCGCTCTACAACACGCCGCCCACCTGGGGCATCTACATCTTCGGCGAGACGATGAAGTGGGTGAAGAAGATGGGCAAGGAGAACCTCTTCAAGCTCAACGCCGAGAAGGCGAAGAAACTCTACGACGTGATCGACGCCTCCGGCTTCTACCGCGGCACGGCGGTGAAGGAGTTCCGCTCGAACATGAACGTGACGTGGCGTCTGCCCACGGAGGAGCTCGAGGCCAAGTTCGTGGCCGAGGCCAAGGCCGCCGGCATGTCGTCCCTCAAGGGCCATCGTTCGGTGGGCGGCATCCGCGCCTCGATCTACAACGCGTTCCCGATGGCGGGCATCGACTGCCTCGTGGAGTTCATGAAGGACTTCGAACGCAAGAACGGCTAAGGCGCGTTGGGGCGCGGGAGGGCGCCACGTGAGATGATGTCCTGAATGACAAAATCCGTGACAGTCCTGGGTCTCGAAGGCGAGACGCTGCGCGGCGTGCGCCTGGACGCGGTGAAGGAGACCTTCACGCGCGGCCCGGTGCGCGCCTGGCCGCTTGTCGCGCCCGCGGAAGAGGAGGCCGCCGCCGAGGGGGACTCCCTCGCGGAGGCGCCGCTGCTTGACCCCGCCGCCGAGAAGGCGGCCGCCACCGAGGAGATCGCCGAGGCCGACAAGCCGCTTGCGCGCGCGTTCCGCGAGGCCGCCGCCGCGTTCGGCACGCGCGAGGTCGTGCTCTCCCTGCCGCTTTCGCACTTCATCGTCAAGACGCTGCGCGTGCCCCTTGAGGCGCGCGACGAGCTCGCCTCCGCCGCCCAGCTGGAGCTCGACGCGCTCTCGCCGTTCCCCGACGAGGCGCTTGCCGCGGGCGTGGAGGTGGTCGCCGAAACCGACACCGAGCTCATCGCCCTCGCCGCCGCGCTGCCCGAGGCCGCCGCCGAGGAGGTGAGCGCCGCGCGCGCCGCCGCGAAGATCGACGTGGTGCGCACCGACGCGACCGCGCTCGGCTGGCTGCGCGGGCTCTGGCCGCAGATCTGCGCGAAGGAGGGCGCGCATCGCCGCCTCGTGCTGCTCGACCTCGACGGCGGCTGGGACCTGCTCGTGCTCGACGACGGCGCGCCCGTCTTCATCCGCGGCCTCGGCGCCCTCGCCGACGCCGCCGCGCTCGGCCGCGAGATCCTGCTCAGCCTGCTCGGCCTCGACGCCGCGCGCGCCACCGTGGACGACGTGGTCGTGTGCGCGCGCACCGCGCCCGACGCCGCCGTGCTCGCCCGCCTCGCCGACTTCGGCCCCGCGCGCGTCGTGCTCGTGGAGGACGACTTCGCCGGCGTGGAGGGCACCGCGCGCCGCGTGGTCGAGGGCGCCGCGCTCGACGTCACGCCCGCCACCTGGGTCGAGGCGCGCGTGGAGCACCGCTTCCATCGCCGCCTCGTGGCCGTGCTCGCCGCGGCGGGTGGCCTCTGGCTCGCCCTCATGGCCGCGCTCTTCGGCGTGGACGTCACCTACGACCTGATGCGCGACCACCAGCGCAGCCTCCAGCGCGAGAAGGCCCACAAGGCGGCCTTCGACGAAGTTTCCGCCATGACGAACCGCGTGGCCCTCATCGAACGCTACGCCGACCATTCGCATGGCGCGCTCGAAGTGCTCAAGACCGTCTCCGACAGCCTGCCGCCCTCGCCTTCCGAAATGGCCTTCCGCGCGTTCCAGTACCGGCGCGGCGAAAGCGTGAAGGTGAACGGCAGCGCCACGGAACGCGAGGACGTGCGCCAGTTCACCGAGAACCTCACGGCCGCCGCCTACGAGGATGAGGACGGCGACCCCGTCAACGTCTTCGCCAAGGTGCAGTCCAGCGGCGGCGAAACGCAGACGAAGAAGGGCGTGCGCTTCGCGATCGAATGTCTCTTCACGGTGGACGAGGACGCCGCCGCGGCGTCGGGAGGGAAAGGCCGATGAGCGCGTGGACGAACATGTCGCGGCGCGAACGCACCGGACTCGTGGCCGCCGGCGTGGTGGCCCTCTACGCCCTTGCCGCCGCGCTCTTCTTCATGGGCCGCCGGGAGGCCTGGGAGAAGTCCCGCAAGGCCTACGCGCGCGAGGCGAAGGTCTACGCGCAGCAGCGCGCGCTCATCGGCGCGCGCGCCACGTGGCAGCAGCGCGACGCGGAGGTGGACGAGAAGATGCCCAAGGTCGACGAGACCGAGGACTCCACCACGCGCTGGCAGCGCGTGCTCGAACGCATCGCCGCCGCGCACAGCGTCTCCCTCGTGGGCGAACAGCCCAAGCCCGAGGAGGAGCATGGCGGCGTGTGGGAAATGCCCATCGAGGTGCGCTACGAAGCCTCGCTCGAACGGCTCGTGGAATTTCTCTTTGCGCTCGAGAACGCGGAAGACGCCATGTTCGACGTGCGCGACATCGACATCACCTCCAAGAATACCGGCTATCTCTCCGGCAAGTTCACGCTCACGTGCGCGTACATGAAAGGACAATTTGATGACTGATCCGAGACATTTCCTTCCTGGAAAGGCGCTGGTCGCCTGGACTTTCGTGCTGTGCGCCCTGTGCCTCACGTTGGGCGCGCAGGCGCAGGCGCCGCGGCTGAACGCGCTGCGGAGCCGCGCGGGCGCGCGGGGCGCCGCCGCCGCGCAGGCCGCCGCGCAGCCGGCCAATCCCCAGGACGCGCTGAAGGACATTCCGCGCGGCACGAACGGCGTGCCCGTGCGCCTCGCCTTCGACCAGGCCCCGGTCGACATCCTGCTCTACGCCTACGCCGAGGTGGCGGGCAAGATCCTGCTGCCTTCGCCGAATCTCCCCAAGACGCAGATCACGCTCAAGACCTTCGAGGACCGGCCGCTCACGAAGGAGGAATACCTGGAGGCGATCGAGGTCACGCTCACGATGCACGGCGTGGTGATCGAGCCCTTCGACAATCTCTTCCTCCGCGCCTTCGAGCGCAAGAGCGTGCGCGCGCAGGGCATCCGCACGTCGATGGAGGTGCCCGCCACGAACGCCGTGCCCGAGAAGGGCCGCGTGATCAGCCAGCTCATCCGCCTGCAGCACATCACCGCCGAGGAGGCCCAGAAGGCCCTTGAGGGCTTCAAGGCGCCCGACGGCCTCTTCCAGGTGTTCGAGCGCAACAACACGATCCTCGTCACCGACACGCAGGAGAACATCAACCGCATGCTCGAGATCGTCAAGGAACTCGACGTGGCGAATCCCGTGATGGAGGACGTCTTCGTGCGCCAGGTCAAGTTCGCCGTGGCCTCGGAGATCAAGATCGCGCTCGAGACGATCGTGACCGAATCGCAGAAGGAGAACCAGCAGGGTACCTCCGGGCCGAAGTCGAGCGGTGCGCCTGGCTTCTCCGGCGGCAGCCGGCCCCCCACGCAGGGAGTCAATCTCCTGGGGCGGCGGCCGGGGCAGCCGCGCCCGGGCGACCCGCCGCCCGCCGCCACGCCGAACGTCACCATGATGGCGCAGGTCTCCGACGCCGACCGCGGCATGATCCGCGGCAAGGTGCTCATCCTTGCCGACGACCGCTCCAACAAGCTCATCGTCATCACGGCGAAGACGAACATGGACTTCTTCGACAAGGTCATCGAGACGCTCGACGTGGAGACGACCCCCGAGGTCAGCGTGGAGGTCATCCGCCTCAAGTACGCCGAGGCCGAGGACGTGGCCTCGATGCTCAATGACCTCATCGGCAACAACTCCTCCTCGCAGCAGAAGAACAACCAGAACGCCAACACGTCGCGCACGGGCAACGCCGGCAACCGCAACCTCACCCAGCAGACGCAGCGCCCCGGCGCCACGCGCAGCCCCACCGCCAACCCCACCTTCTCCAAGTCCGCCTCCTCCTCTCTCGGCGAACTCAACAAGGACAACATCAAGATCCTCGCCGACAAGCGCATCAACGGCATCGTCGTCATGGCCCGCCGCGCCGACATGAAGGCCGTCAAGGAGGTCATCGAGGACATGGACGTCAAGCTCTCCCAGGTCCTCATCGAGACGGTGATCATCGAAGTCTCGCTCGGCGACGATTTGAAGACGGGCATCGACTGGGTCCAGCGGGGACGGCAGCGCAAGACGGTGCAGGCTACGGATGCGCTTGGCAAGGGAATGTTCTATGTGCAGAAGAAAACGGACTCGGATGACAGTTCGTCGGAAGAGTCGACGGAGACCGATTCGGGATCGACGGAGAGCGCCGTGTATAAGTTGACCTCCATGGTGGCAAGCGAGAACACTCTTGGAAAACTCGGACTCGGGGATGATTATTCGTTGAGCTCCGTTCCTGTTTTGAAGCAGATTGTTTCGCGCGACGGTTTCGTCAACAACGGTAGCTACATGCT